>LXTK01000030.1 GCA_001643475.1 Proteobacteria bacterium SPGG2
TTGCCCCTTAAAGCAAGCCGAACGTGGTGCGCAGGCGAAGTTGAGCCCGAAGGGGCGCGAGACGGAGCTCGCGCGTGCGCCCGTGGGCATAGGGATATGCCCTCGGAGTACCTCCTGAGACAAGGACCAAAGTGAGGGTACCCCGGTTTATGGGGCGCAGCGCCAGGGGAGCGTTTCTTTGGTTACTTTCTTGTCGCGACAAGAAAGTAACCCGCGTACGGGGTCGGTACCCCGGTAATACACATCGCCGAAGGCGATAAGAAAAGTATTTAGAGTTTAGCTTTTTGGAAATGAAAATGGAGCCTCACGCTATCTCCATCCCCTGCACCTGCTGAAACCCCCTCGGCAATTTCAACCCACGCAGTGCCCGCTCACCGATATAGTGATTCAACTCCTCAACCGACAACTTCAGATGACGCTTACCGCTATGAGCGATCAACCCCTTGTCTTCGGGAAATACCACCATCGCCACTACAACCTCTTCCCGACTCGCGGCCTTCTTGGAAGGAATATTAATGATCTTAATGCCCTTACCCTTACCCATCTTCGGCAACTCACCGATCATAAAGGTCAGTAATCGGCCTTGTGTGGTCACCGCCGCAATCCAATCTTGCTCGTGGTTATCGACCCTTCGCGGTGGTAATACCTTAGCCCCCTTGGCCACCCGCAACACCGCTTTACCGGCCTTGTTCTTGGCATAAAGATCTTCGAGCTTGGCGACAAAGCCATAGCCGGCATCGGTGGCCAGCAGAAACAACTCATCCGGCTGTCCCATCATGGCACCGGCGAAGCTGGCACCGGCCGGGGGATTGAAATAACTACTGGCAGGATCACCCTGCCCCCGCGCCGACGGCAGCTTGTGCGCCGGCATCGAATAGGTACGACCGGTAGAGTCGATAAACACCACCGGTTCGTTGCTACGACCGCGGGCGGCATCGAGAAAGTGATCACCAGCTTTGTAGGCAAGCGTCCTTGGATCGACGTCGTGGCCCTTGGCGGTCCGCACCCAACCCTTTTCCGACAASATGACGGTAATGGGCTCGGTCGGYAACAGCGATGCCTGATCGATGGCCTTGGCGGCGTCGCGCTCGACGATRGGCGAGAGCCGTTCATCGCCGAACTCGTGMGCATCCTCAATGAGYTCATCACGYACCAGGYGYTTGAGTCGTGCCCSCGACYGTAAGATCTTCGAAAGTTCGGCGCGCTCGCGCGAAAGTTCTTTTTGCTCGCCCTTTATCTTCATTTCTTCTAGACGAGCAAGGTGGCGCAAGCGCGTATCGAGAATGGCATCAGTTTGGATTTCGCTTAGCTTAAAGCGCCTCATCAACTTCTTCTTAGGATCGTCTTCCTTGCGGATAATGCGAATGACTTCGTTGAGGTTAAGGAAGGCGATCAATAGCCCATCCAAGATACTCAGCCGGGCAATCACGCGGTCGTAACGGAACTGCAGACGCCGCTTGACGGTGACCGTCCTGAAATCCAACCACTCCTTCAGCAGATCGCGCAGGTTATAGACATGTGGGCGACCATTGACGCCGATCATGTTCAAGTTCACCCGGTAGCTACGCTCAAGATCGGTGGTGACAAATAGGTGCGACATGAGGCCTTCGATATCGACCCGGTTAGAGCGCGGCTCTATCACCAGGCGGGTGGGATTTTCGTGATCCGACTCATCGCGCAGATCCTCGACCATGGGCAGCTTTTTGGCCAGCATCTGGTTGGCGATTTGTTCCATCACGCGGTTACTGGGCGCTTGATAGGGCAATGCGGTGACAACGATGTTGCCGTTCTCACGTTCCCAGCGGGCGCGCATCTTGATAGAACCGTTGCCGGTCTCATACATGGCGCGCATATCCGCGGCCGGGGTGATGATCTCGGCCTCGGTGGGATAGTCCGGGCCTTGGATGTGCTCACACAACTGTTTAATCGTCGCACTCGGTTGCTCCAACAAGCGCACGCACGCCGCCGCCACTTCACGCATGTTGTGCGGGGGCACATCGGTGGCCATACCCACCGCGATGCCGGTGGTGCCGTTTAATAGGACGTGCGGCAACCGCGACGGCAACAGCCGCGGTTCCTCTAAGGTGCCGTCGAAATTGGGTGTCCAATCGACGGTACCTTGATCGACTTCCGCCAAAAGCGTTTGCGCAAAACGGGTGAGGCGCGCCTCGGTGTAGCGCATGGCTGCGAATGACTTGGGATCATCGATGGATCCCCAATTCCCCTGACCATCGATGAGCGGATAGCGAAAACTAAACGGCTGCGCCATCAACACCATGGCCTCGTAACAGGCGCTATCGCCGTGGGGGTGGAATTGGCCGAGCACATGGCCGATGGTACGTGCCGCCTTCTTGTATTTGGCGGCGGCGCTTAAGCCCAAATCGGACATGGCATAGATGATGCGGCGTTGTACCGGTTTCAAACCATCGCCGAGATGCGGCAAGGCGCGATCGAGGATAACGTACATGGAATAATCCAGGTACGCCTGCTCGGTGAACTTGGCGAGCGGTAGGCGCTCGACATCCATCACCGGTAGCCTGGCGCCGACCGCGCCCGCCTTACCCCGCTTAGCGGTTTTCTTTCGTGTTTTGGTCCTCCTGCTTGCCTTTCTTGGCATTGATCACCTACCAGCTCAAATAATGGCCGCCTTATCGCCCTTCTTTTCCAACCACGCGCGGCGGTCGGCGGCGCGCTTCTTGGCCAACAACACATCCATAACCTTATTAGTCGTATCGCCGGGCTTAATCGTGAGTTGCACCAGGCGCCTCGTGTTGGGGTCCATGGTGGTCTCGCGCAACTGGATCGGATTCATCTCGCCGAGACCCTTGAAGCGTTGCACATTCACCTTGCCGCGGATCTTCTCGGCGACGATGCGATCGAGTACGCCCTTCTTCTCTTTTTCATCCAGCGCGTAATACACCTCTTTACCCACATCGATACGATATAGCGGCGGCATGGCGACATAGATGTGGCCCGCTTGCACCAGGGGCCGGAAGTGCTTCACGAACAACGCACATAAAAGGGTAGCGATATGCGAGCCATCGGAATCAGCATCGGCGAGGATGCAGACCTTGCCGTAGCGAAGGGCATCAAGCTTGCTCGAACCCGGATCCACCCCTAACGCCACCGCGATGTCATGCACCTCTTGCGAGCTCAACACCTCACCGGAATCGACTTCCCAGGTATTGAGTATCTTGCCGCGCAATGGCATGACGGCTTGGAACTCTTTACTACGTGCCTGCTTGGCGGAACCGCCGGCGGAATCGCCCTCGACTAAGAAGAGCTCGGTTAGATTGAGATCCTGACTCATGCAATCGGCCAGCTTGCCGGGTAGCGCCGGACCACCGGCCAGCTTCTTACGCTCGACGCGTTTGCCGGCGCGCATGCGGGTTTGTGCGTTATCGATGGCGAGCGCGGCGATGGCCTCACCATCCTTAATATGCCGATTCAGCCACAGGCTAAACGCATCCTTGGTAACCCCAGACACAAAGGTCGCCGCCTCGCGCGAGGACAATCGTTCCTTGCTTTGACCCGCGAACTGCGGCTCTTTCATTTTAACGGCCAACACGTAACTACACTGACCCCACACATCCTCGGGCGCGAGCTTGACGCCGCGCGGTAGCAGATTGCGACGCTCGCAAAACTCACGCAGCGCCTCCGTCAACCCAGTCCGGAAACCCGTAACATGGGTACCGTCTTGGGTGGTAGGGATGAGATTGACGTAACTCTCGGCCATGGGGTCGTCATCGTCCGGCAACCAGCAAATGGCCCATTCCGCTTGTTCGCTGCCGCCTTCGAAATGACCGGTAAATGGCTCTTCGGGGATGATGTCGTAGTCACCCAATTCTTCTAGTAAGTAGTCCTGTAGCCCGCCTTCGTATTGCCATTCCTCATTGTCACTTTTATTGGCCTCATGCTTGAAGATCATGTGCAGGCCGGGGCACAACACCGCCTTGGCGCGCAACACATGCTTGAGTCGCGAAATGCTGTACTTGACCGTGTCAAAGAACTTGGGGTCCGGCCAGAAGTGCACGGTGGTGCCGGTGTTGCGCTGGCCGACCTTGCCGACCACCTTTAATGGCGAGGTCTTTTGGCCATCGGCGAAGGTCATCTTGTGTTGCTTACCGCCGCGACGGACCAGAACTTCCAGGCGTTTGGAAAGCCCGTTGGTGACAGATACGCCCACCCCGTGCAGGCCGCCAGAGAAGGTGTAGTTTTTGTTCGAGAACTTACCGCCGGCATGAAGCCGCGTCATGATGACTTCGACGCCGGAGACCTTCTCGCCTTTGTGCTTATCGACCGGAATGCCGCGGCCGTTGTCCTCCACCGACATCGAGCCGTCCTTATATAGGATAACTTCGATACGATCGGCGAAACCGGCGATGGCCTCGTCGACACTGTTGTCGATGACTTCCTGGGCGATGTGATTGGGGCGCTCGGTTTGGGTGTACATGCCCGGGCGCCGGCGTACCGGCTCGAGACCCGTTAAGACCTCAATGGCAGAAGAGTCGTAGGCAGATGTCATTGGCTATGAGTGTAGTGCACACACCACGGCACACCGCCTTGGCTGGAGGTGGTCATATCGAAGGGGGTGAGCAAGTATGCCTGACGGAGCAAGCACCTTGATCTTTGCTAAGTTCGACAACCTGCTACTGCTCATTCATTCCGTGTAACACGTGCCATCGCACGTTACACGAATTATACAGTAGGTCAATAAATTACACTACGTGAGATCTTGTGCGAGCGAGCTCCTAACGTCATCACCGATGGGGTTGACCTTGTACTTGTAGGCGTCGTGCTCGATACCGACACCGGCAGCCGTGCTCTGCTTTACTACTCCTTCGCCGTTAGCTTGTATAAACCATAACCAATAAGGCCACCAATAATCGGCGCCGCGATGAATACCCAGACATGATTCAGCGCCGTCCCTCCTTGCAGGATCGCTGGCCCGAT
>LXTK01000161.1 GCA_001643475.1 Proteobacteria bacterium SPGG2
GAGAAACTCGGCATCGGCAACGACGAGGGTTGCGCCAGAAATGCCTGAAGGTTTAACGGTTGCTTCGATCGGTGTGCCTTGGCCATGATGGCGGGCGTTTTCGAATAGGTTTCGAACCAAACGCCGCAGCATGCGTGCATCGCCTGCGATAGATATCGGTGTCCCGCTGACATTCGCATCGACGCGGGCACCTTCCTCAGCTACCAATGCCAACAGATCAACGTCTTCATTATGATCCGGCGTCTCAGTTTTCTCGAGTCGGCTCGCTAGCAACAGATCGTCTATGAGTTCGTCAAGATCGGCGATGTCTTCGGCGATTTTCTGACGTAACTCCGGTCGATCGTTGTCACCCAAGAGTTCAACTGCCATACGTATGCGCGTAAGTGGGGTGCGAAGCTCATGCGACGCACTCGCTAACATCATGCGCTTGGCCTCTACGAGATTCTCGATGCGATCAGCGGCGCGATTAAAGCTACGCGCCAAGTTAGCAACCTCATCCTTGCCGAGCACCTCAACCCTTGCCGTGAGGTCACCGGCACCGAGCTGGTCCACTTGTGTCTGCAGCCGTTCCAGTCGACCGGTGATACGACGAGCGAGGGGGTAGACACCGATGGCAATGGCAATGGCCAACAGCGCCACCACAAACAGCCAACGTCCAGGGTGACGATGTCGGTGCCGGGCCGTCAGCCATCGGCCGTCCGGTAACCGCAGTTCGACGGTAGGACCGGGTGCTCGCATCCAACCGCTTTCGCTGCCCGTAAGATCAGGTACAGGCAGCGGCTCACCGGCCGCGGCGAGTAGTTTGCCGTYAGGGTCTGTGACCGCGAGTTCGACCCCGAACTGTTCACTAAAGCGCTCGATCTCCCGCTGAAGTTCCGACGTAGGGCGATCTCTTGATGGCAGGATTTCATCCACTAGTTTGGCCGCGCCTCCAAATGCACGTTGGTCATCTGGGGTGTAGGAGCGCACATACCAAACGACGGACGCGAGCAGTATTCCGAAGAGAATGACGATGCCGACGAATGCGAGATAGATTTGCAGATATAGTCGACGCACGGGATACCTAGTTTTGCTGGCGCGCAAACACGTAGCCGGCACCACGAACAGTAATTACACGGCGAGGCCGTTTCGGGTCATCTTCGATCGTGGCGCGGATGCGCGAGATGTGTACATCGATGCTACGATCGAAGGCCTCCAGCGACTCGCCTTTCACTCTATCCATCAAAGTCTCGCGCGACATGACTCGGCCAGGGTTCTCAGCCAGCGCCGATAGGAGATCGAATTGGTAGCCGGTAAGTGGCCGCTCTTCATCGTCAACGCGAACACATCTTTGATCGCGATCGATCTCAAGGCGCCCAAAGCGCAGAACACTCGTATGGCGATTGGTGGGTCCTTGCTGTCGTCGTAAGATCGCCCGCAATCGGGCGAGTAGCTCCCGTGGGTTGAAAGGTTTGGGCAAATAATCGTCGGCGCCCAATTCCAAACCGACGATGCGATCCATCTCATCCCCGCGGGCGGTTAGCATCAGGATCGGGATATCGGATGTGGCTCGTATACGACGACAAACATCAAACCCATCCATGTCGGGGAGCATAACGTCGAGGATGAGCGCATCGAATGCACTTTCATCAAGCGTACTGAGTCCATCTGCCGCCGTGGGCCGCGTGGTTATCTGTAGGCCTATGGATGAGAGATATTCTGCCACCATGGTTGACAGACTTTCATCATCCTCAATCATTAAGATGCGCTCAGCCACTTTTGCTTGTCCCACCTATCGAAAACACACTTAGATCGCCTGCCTTTGTTGGCGAAGCGATCTAGGTCAGGGGAAGCTTACGCGGATTGGTTTAATGCGCAAACCGTTGCAGCCGATTCATAAGTACCAGACGCTGTTCGACGGTCAGCACCTCCGCACYATCGGCGAGYGCAGTAAYAAGCTTTTCAGAGATCTGSGTYGCGATTCCCATCTCATCTTGCCGAATCTGCTCAAGGGCTTGCCGRTCGATCTGTGRCTGAGACAGTACATCTTTAACGCTGCGTCGATTCTCATGGTGTTGTTGCCTAAGCGGATAGATTTCTTCGACTAGTCYTASGACGATRGCTTTCACGYGTTTGCTCTGCTCTGGCGTCGCATCGACTGAGCCCAGCGCCCACGCTGCCTTATCGAGCGCACGCTCACGAATTTTTTCGATGCTTGAAGCTCCGTGATAATGGTGATCTCTGGATCCCCAGGCACCATGACCGCCGAAAGCGCTATGGGCTGACACATTGGTGATCAAGACACCGGCAAGGGCCCCAATGCCGATCAGCGCGGCTGCTGCGACACCGAGACGGGCCTTTCGACCGAGGCCGCCCTTGCACTGCCGTTTGGGCTCGGGTGTTTGATTGGTTGTCTGTTGATTCATCATTACCTCCTGGTATTGGTCAGGGAACCGCACCAGCGCGATTCTTGGACGTAACGATACTTGGCGTTCATTTCTAGGGTTTTTCAGGAATGTAAAGTTTTGTGAAGTCCCTAGGCGGGTAGATCGATGCCCCAGCGGAAGCATGGCGGTATACTGAACCTTGGTCCGAACAACCAAAAGTCAACCCCCATGTGTGATGCCCAATGCCAACAGATCCTCGGAGGCCTGGCCCTGCTAGCTGCTGTGGCTTTATTCTTGGTCGTGCTGGTGTACATGTATATCCGTGCCTACATGGAGAAGCGCAACAAGAGAAAGTTGGAAGCGGAACAAGAGATTCAGTTGCAGATCTACCGGGGACGAAGGCATCCACGCAGTAGATCTCGGACGTAACTGCAAGAACTGATCACATCGCCAAGGAGGCAATCATCGTGCCCACTGAATCGCAAACTAATAGACCTGCCTGGGTGTTCAATCTGGCTGATGACGCGCAAGGGATTCACCGCAAACTGGGTGAAGGCATCACAACTCGTATCTTTGTGGGTGATAACGCCATGCTCTCAGTAGTGCAAATAGCGCCACACAGTACCGGCAAGGTGCACAGCCACCCTCAGGAGCAGTGGGGCATCCTGCTCGAAGGGGAGTGTGTCCGCATCCAGGGTGGGCGAGAGGTCGCCATGAAAGCAGGTGATTTCTGGCATACGCCCGGTGATGTGACGCACGGGATTCGAACCGGCGATGTTGGTGCTACGGTTCTGGACGTTTTTAGTCCTCCAAGAGACGAGTACAGGAAAGCGGGAGAAGGGTTTGGATAATCGGGAAGCGCGACACATCATGTGGCAGCATACCAACAAATTCAAGATAAACAACAAGATAAAGTTAGAAGTTAGCGCAAATTATGAGGATCAATTCGTTGAAGGATTTTGTAAGCAAGAGCAGCATGAATAAGACTGACGCGGAATAAACCACCTACTTTCGTCAGCAATCCCGCTCTGGCCGACCCGCGGACAGAGACTATACTCAAAATGCACACTCGTGACGGTACGCAGATGCGCCTCCGTTGCGGCTAAGGACTGCATTAAGCAAGGGAGGGACCCGTCCTATGGCCAACCATGAGCGTCTTGCGCACGCATTTGCCAAGGCTTTCGTACAACCAGGCATTAGCGACGATACGGTTGAGCAATGCATTTACCAGGTTGCGCTGATACTTGCCAACGATGACGCCGATTTTGATCTTCGCCGCTGGCGTCAACTCATCACAAAGAGACATGCATCATTAAAGCAATTCAGTGGGGCGACTCAGATGAGTAAGGCGCGCTTGGCTACGCGGATTGGACGCAAAGAGACAAGGAGCGGTCATGCAAAAAAGACCAATCGCAACGGCAAAGTACATAGGGTCTGATCGTCGAAACGGCATGCGGCGTGCGCAGCCGCAACGGCGCGGCACCCTGCGTTGGGATCCGATAAGAAAAGATCGACGCCAGGAGCTCGATCGCCGTCGCTAGTGGCTAAATTCCACTTGCAGCGCTTAGCGTTTTGCCTCTCTAAGCCATGCCAACGCTATTCTAGCGATTACTGAAGTACGTTCCGCTCCACTATTCACTGTTGCTAGCCGCTTTTACTCTACTGTTCATATTGCGAGTATGTGGACAGATTCTCGTTGTAGTCGTCGATATTGACTTCTTGCCGCCGTTCGAGCAGTGGTACTCGGGCCTTCTCCCTTATTTGGTATTGCTGCCGATTCAGATTCTGATTATTGGGGCAATGCTGAAAATTGTCCTCGACTTTGCCAAGAGATCGGGCTTTTTTATAACACCGAAACCACGGGCGGCTGTATTTATCAAATGGTTTAGTTATGTCTACTTTTTTTCCATGGGTGCGCGCTACGTTATCGCCATGATCTTGTATCCCGAACTTAGATGGTTTACCGATACCATTCCCATCTGGTTTCATATGGTGCTTGCAGCGTTTCTCTATACGTTTAGTCACTACCATCTTAGACAGGGATTGATCACTTCATGACGTTAATGGAACCTGACGTGACGCTTACCGATTACGGTTTGGCGATCGAGTGTATGGTGTTGGCGGGGTTGATTTACGCATACGGTGCGCGGCGTAATGCGTTACGCTTTTGGTTCATTACGTTTTTTATTGCGCTCGGTGTTGCTGCGCTTATTGGTGGTACTTTTCATGGGTTTTTTGGTGATCAGTCGTCCCTTGGTGCGACGGTGCTTTGGCCGGCGACACTAGTTGCGATTGGCATGGCCGCTCTAGCCCTTTGGAGCATCGGCGCGACGCTAATTTTCTCTGAGCGTGTTGCCAAGCGGGTATTTTGGGGAGCGTTGTTTGCCTTCGCCGTTTACGTTTTACTCATATTGTTTTCTAGCCAGGTGTTTTGGATAGCGATCATTAACTACATCCCTGCCGCCACCTTTCTGCTCGTCGCCCTTCTAGTCATGTACTCGCGTAATGGGATGAGCTATTTGTTGGTTGGTGTCGGCGGT
>LXTK01000122.1 GCA_001643475.1 Proteobacteria bacterium SPGG2
GCCATCGGGGCCTACGACACCGGCGCGATCGATGGCCAGCAGCACCGGTAGATCCTGCACGACTACATCATGAATAAGTTGATCGTAAGCACGCTGTAGGAATGTGGAGTAAATGGCCACGACTGGCTTGAGGCCGTCAGCTGCGAGACCCGCCGCAAAACACACGCTGTGCTGTTCAGCGATACCGACATCAAAATAACGATCAGGAAAACGCTTCTCAAATTCCACTAGGCCTGACCCCTCGCGCATCGCCGGTGTGATGCCCACGAGACGATCATCCTGTTCAGCCATGTCACATAGCCACTCGCCGAACACTTGTGTGTAGGTCGGCGTACTCTTGGACTTGGCACTGACGATACCAACTTTTGGATCAAACGGAGTGACGCCGTGATACTTAACCGGATCGGCCTCCGCAAGTGCATAGCCTTTGCCCTTGCGTGTTACCACGTGCAGCAAGCGCGGACCTGGTAGTGAACGCAGATTCTTCAGCGTCTTTACCAGGGTCGGCAGGTCATGACCATCGATGGGCCCGAAGTAGTCGAACCCCAATTCCTCAAACAAAGTGCCAGGAATCACCATGCCTTTCACATGCAGCGATGCGCGGTGCGCTAACTTCCACATTGGTTGACTGTGTCGCAGAACTTTTTCTCCGCTGGCACGCATCGTTTGGTAGAATTTGCCGGACAAAATGCGAGCGAGGTATTTCGAAAGTGCGGCGACGTTTGGGGATATGGACATGTCGTTGTGATTCAGGACCACTAACACATTGGACTTAAGATCACCGCCATGATCGAGTGCCTCGTACGCAAGCCCTGCGGTCATGCCACCGTCACCGATGATCGCAACCACTTTTCGATCCTGCTGCTGGTGTGCTGCTGCAATCGCTATGCCCAGGGCTGCGCTGATAGACGTACTGGAGTGACCGGCGCCAAAACTATCATAGGGACTTTCGGTGCGCCGTAAGAACGGTGCCAGACCCCCCTTCTTGCGAATTGTGCACAGTCGATCCCGGCGGCCCGTCAAGATTTTATGGGGGTAGGCTTGGTGTCCGACATCCCAAACTAGGCGGTCGTGCGGCGTGTTGAACACATAGTGTAGCGCGATAGCTAACTCGACCGTACCGAGGCCCGCACCCAGGTGTCCGCCGCACTGTGAAATGGATTCGATCAGGAACTCACGCACTTCGTTGGCGAGCGGCGCCAATGAAGACTGCGGCAGTCTACGCAAATCCTCTGGCACATCTATTGATTCGAGAATCGGGTAGGCGCTATTTTTAGTTGACATAGTTCAGTCGCGGTTGTGTTAGTTTGTGACGCCAGATACGTCCAACTGTGTTGCTGTAGCATGGATGCTACCGTGAGTGCCCGGAATGGCGCTCCACCGCTTGTCGTCCTGACCGAGTATCGCGTCAGATTATCACAGATCTCCGTAGACGGTTCTACGCGAGGAACATGACGGTTTAATAACCTCGCTACACGCGGCCCCCCGTGTGTGCCCATACTCGTAGCGTTGTGTGACGCCTGGCTAATAAGGCCGCCAGTTCAGCTATGTTATTTTAGTTATGCGCTTATTACCATAGAAAAATTATGTTATTGTTGGCCGAGACAGAAAGTGATCCAAGTAATACTTTCTTGATTTTGATTGGCGCTTGTTCCGGTCTTGTCACCAATAGGGCTAAGCTTAGTAATAGACAGCGAGGGCGAGGGTAGTGTACGTTCGAATGCGTTCCATATTCGCTTAGCGAGTAGGACGGAGGCTTAAAGTTGGTTCCATGAGCGTACCGTTAATCCAAAAGTATCGAGTCGGCCGCTACATCATGCAACAGAAGTTGCGTGGCGTGCGCCGCTATCCGCTAGTATTGATGTTGGAACCGCTATTTCAATGTAACTTGGCTTGTGCCGGTTGTGGAAAGATCGATTATCCCGACCAGATCCTTAGGAAGCGACTGAGTGTTGACGAGTGTTTGGCTGCTGTCGATGAGTGTGGCGCACCGATAGTTTCAATTCCCGGTGGCGAACCGCTGATCCATAAGGACATAACGCGAATTGTCGAAGGTATTGTAGCGCGCCAGAAGTTCGTTTATCTGTGTACTAACGCTCTCCTGTTGAGGCGTCGTATCGATGAATTCACGCCTTCACCCTATTTGACGTTTTCGGTGCATCTGGATGGCAATCGGGAACGACATGATGCTTCGGTATGTAGGCGGGGCGTTTTCGATAAGGTTGTCGATGTTGTCAAGTTGGCGCTCAAGAAAGGATTCCGCGTAACCCTAAACTGCACATTATTTCAAGGCGAGTCTGCAGAAGAAGTTGCTGAGTTTCTGGACTTTGTGATGGATCTTGGGGTGGAGGGCGTTACGATTTCGCCGGGTTACAGTTACCAGCATGCCCCGCAACAAGAAGTTTTCTTGCAGCGTGCTGCAAGCAAACAGCTCTTTCGCGATATCTTCAAGCTCGGCAACACCCGCAAGTGGCGTTTTAATCAGTCTGGACTTTTTCTCGATTTTCTTGCTGGTAATCAATCTTACCAATGTACGCCGTGGGGCAATCCCACGCGCAATATCTTCGGCTGGCAGAAGCCGTGCTATCTGTTAGTTGATGAAGGGTATGCTCAAAGTTTCCAGGCGCTCATGGAAGAGACCGATTGGGATAGTTATGGCACCGGCCGAAATCCTAAGTGTGCGAACTGCATGGTACATTGCGGATTTGAGCCGACTGCGGTTAACGACACGTTTTCTCATCCCTTCAAGGCGCTGGGTGTATTCTTGCGCGGCCCACGCGTCGAAGGTCCAATGGCCCCCGAATTGCCCACACGCTATCGCTCGTCGTCTGAACAAGGGCGCGAATCTGAAGTGGAGTCAACGCCCATTTCGAACGAAAATCGTGTGGCCTGAATGCGGGAAATCTATCTGGCCTTTTTAGGGGCGTTACCGTGGGTGGGTGTCCTGCTTGCGCCCTGGGGTCCGTGGCGAGTTCGCGAAGTCCTAGACTCGAAGGCTGACCCCCAACCTGTCGATCTTAGCGACATCACGGTCCTGATTCCCGCACGCAATGAAGCGGTAACAGTACAGCCGATGCTGAGGGCGTTGGACGCCCAAGGCACCGGTATGAAGATCGTGTTGATCGATGATCAATCCGATGACGACACGATACAGTTCGCGCGGGCGGCAACACAGAATCTGCAAATCGTTTCGGTTCATGCATTGCCGGCGGGCTGGAGTGGAAAATTGTGGGCGCTTGAACAAGGGTATAGGTATGTATATACGCCATTCACGTTGTTGCTAGACGCGGATATTGATCTCGGCCCGGGTATTCTGGCGGCGCTGCGCGGAAGGATGCAACACGATAACCTTGCGTTGGTTTCACTTATGGCATCGTTACGTATGCAGTCGTTCTGGGAAAGGTTATTAATGCCCGCGTTTATCTATTTCTTCAAACTGTTGTATCCGTTCCATTTCTCCAATACGCTACATTGCCGGCGAGTAGCCGCGGCGGCTGGTGGTTGTGTTCTGTTGCGAACTCGGGTGCTTGAAGAGATTGGCGGTTTTCACTCTTTACGTGACGCCTTGATTGATGACTGCGCGCTTGCCGGGCGTGTCAAATGGTTGGGCTATCGTACGTGGGTGGGCCTTACCCATAGTGTTCGAAGCCTTCGCGCCTATGACGACCTCGCCGGGATCTGGAACATGGTCGCGCGTTCCGCCTTTACACAACTGCACTATTCGATTATTAGATTGTTGGCGTGTACTGCGATCTTTGTTATTGCGTTTTGGATTCCGCCCGCGGCGCTGATGCTGCCGGACGCAGCCGTGAGAATGGTGGCCGCCACGACCTTGGGCGCTATGATGCTTAGCTACTTGCCGACGTTGCGATTCTACTCGCGCTCACCGGCATGGGCGTTGGCCATGCCATTGATAGGGACACTCTATCTGGCAATGACATGGACCTCCGCTTTGCGGTATTGGTATGGGCAGGGTTCTAGCTGGAAGGATAGAGTCTACACCAAGACGGTCGATTCTGGTTCCAGCTGATAGCATTGCGATTATTGCGTGCTTGGAAGTGCCGTACCGTCGGCTTCCTGATTTCTGGTGATTAACGGCGCAACGCCGAGGCATGTGGTTTGAAAGGCTTGCCGACTGACCGGTCCTGATATTAAAAAGCAATGGGTCTATAGCAAGGTAGCTCGTGGATAGTTGGCTTTGGATGGCCACTAGCAGAGGTACACACTAGGTGAGACAGAAGCGGAGCCGATTTGTCTCGTTATTAACTGCGACAACCCCCTTTTGGCTGAGCAGCATTTCCAACATCGCCCATGCCGTTGGCGACGAGCAAGTTGCATCGGCCGCACCTACTCTACTCCACGCCGAATTCAGCTACCCGCGGATTCCAATCACCGATGTTGAATTTACTGAGACGCATGGAGAAACCAAAAAGTATCGTGTCTTCTCTTTGTCGTTTCGATCGAGTGGAGAGAATGGGCAAGTCGGTAATCTCGTAACCGCCTTGTACTATCAAAGCAAACTGCCGGGAGCAAAGAGGGTTGTCATCGTTCTTCCCATCTGGGGCACGCACACCTACCCGTCTCGGAAAATGACTCAGAGTCTGCTCAAGTACAGCGACGGACAGATGAATGTATTGCGAATACTGGGTAAGGACTTTCTGTTTGACTGGACGGCCATGGGGTCGGCAACTAGCGAGGCGGGCCTCATCTCCCTGGCCAGGCGCATGGCGGAAAGAATTCGCACCCATGTTGTTGATATCCGACGATCGATTGACTGGGTTGAAACACAGCCTGATGTCGACCCCAATCGAATCGGACTGGTAGGTTTCAGCATAGGTGCGTTCGTAGCTAGTCTCGTGGCTGCGAACGAACCGCGGCTAGCGGCTACCGTGCTAGCAATGGGAAGCGCGCACGTTCATGAAATGCTGGCAACATGCTTTGGTCGAGCCAAGGCGGCGAGGGAGGCGATAATGTCTCGATTCGGTTGGACCACGGAGACATTGAAAAAGAAGATTGAAAAACCATTGGCGCCGGTTGATCCGGCACGCTTGGCCGGTAGGGTTGATCCAAGCCGCGTGTTAATGTTTGATGCCGAGTATGATGAGTGTATGCCCAGCGTCGGCAGGGAGGTCCTGTGGCAGGCTATGGGGCGGCCGAAACGTGTCACCTGGCCATACGGTCACAAGATGTCCTTTATTATGATGACCTTTCTTGGCCTAAACCGGATGCGGCACGAGATCTACGATTTTTTGGAAGCGACGCTTTAGGAATTCAATCTAATTTGTCGGACAAAGTTATCGAACCTCGCTTAGTGAGTCGGATCCCTGCTGGATGTTGCCTGCAATACTAAAGAGATTGTTTTTTGTGGGTGCGTTGGGGTTCATGAGCAACGCTACCGCCGACATACGCACGCTGCTCATTGGCATCGATGCAATACCGTATGAAGTCGTGCGTAAGCTCACTGATCCAACGCTGGGAGAGCAAGCCTTGTTCAAAGGCTTACAAGGTCCAGTTGCGGTCATCAATGCGTTCCCCACCGGCTCGTACGTGGCATGGACCGGGCTGCTACGTCCGCTTGGTGTGGCCAAGGCCTTAGGTTACGAGGCCTGCCATTTTGACCGACAGCGAGCGGAACTCCGAGGTTGTTTCAGTTTGACAACGGTGCGAGCCCCGTGGAAGCAAATGTTCGATTGGTATCTGAAAGGGATTGCGCGCAAGGCGATTGCTTACGGTTGGCCGAAGAAATATAGCGTGTCCGAGATGGAACAAGGATTCGAAGCGTTCGAAGCGTCGGACAAAAAACTCTTTACTATGTATATCGTGTCTACCGATGGCCTTGGCCATGTCTACGGTCCTGAAGGATTATCCGATTTTCTGAGGAAGCTAGATCAAGGCTTAGCAGAATTGCGAGAACGCATGCTGGGCGAACCGTTTCGAACAGTGATCGTGTCTGACCACGGTATGGCAGGCGGTGAACCACTAAATAATACTTGGCCTCAAGCGAGAGACGCGCTGACGAAGGCCGGCTTTCGCGTGGCGCGCTCACTTAGAAACGATAATGATGTTGTTATTGTTAAGTTTGGCCTACTTTCGAGCTTCGTCCTGTACACGAAAAAGGACATAGAGACGAAGGTCGCATCGGTACTGGTGCCGGTACCCGGCGTCGACCTTTGTGTATTGCCACACGACCAGGGATGGCGAGTTGCCAGCGCTCGTGGAGATGCTCTGATTCAACGCAAACAGGGTCCGGCGGGTGAACTGTGGTCATATCAAATATTGAGCGGAGATCCGCTGGATTACAGCTCTATGGTTGTTGGGTTCAAAGAAAGGGCGGCGGATGAAACTAAGACATGGTTTCCGGACGAGTGGTGGTTCGATGCTAGCAAGGACCACTTTTATCCCGATGCTCTCTATCGCCTCGCGGAAGGTTTCGCGTTAGTGGAAAATCCAGCCTCGATGCTGTGTTCGAACAGTCCTGGCTATATGTTTGGATCACTGTTCACCGAGCGTGTAGCGATCCCAACTGTCGGTAGCCTCAAGTGGACACACGGTGCCCTGTACCGAGACGCTACGTTCGGTTTTTTGATGAGTGATATCCCGGACTGGCCTGTTGTTGATGCGGTACGTTTCGATCGGGCGCTGGTGCCGCTTAAATTTATCGAGTAGGTACTCCTGTATAGGATAAGGGAACATTTCAATGGATTTACGGTCACAAGCAAATCGTTCTGTCGACCACCTCGAGCTCTGGACAGTCGTTATGGCGCAGGGGAGAATAGGTGGTGAGGCGGCAAGGGAATTTGTACGATGTATGTGTGGCCCGCCATCTGTACATACCCGCTGGGCTAATTAAAATGGCACAAGAAAAACTAAATTTGAGCACTCCGCAATCGGGCGAGGAATACCAACACCACATTCTCCAGGATGTGTCTCGCACCTTTGCGTTGACGATACCGCAGTTGCCAAAAGACTTATGTAAGGTCGTCGGGAATGCTTACTTACTGTGTCGCATTGCCGACACGATAGAAGACGAACCTGCCCTAACCGCCAGCCAGAAGCGCGAATTTTCCCTTCAGTTCATCAAGGTCGTTGATGGCGAAGAGTCGGCAGAGCAATTCGCTGAACTTCATGGACTGTTGTCTGAAAGTACATTGGCAGCGGAGCGCGACCTGATCAAGAATGCGCCCGCTGTGCTGCGCGTGACCCACGGTTTCAACAAGAACCAACGCAGGATACTTAGCCGTTCTGTTGCCATTATGGCCAAAGGTATGTCGGCATTTCAGGCTAACAAGAGCCAGACGGGGCTTAAGGATTTGCCGGAGTTGGATAGCTATTGTTATCACGTTGCCGGTGTCGTTGGCGAAATGCTGACAGAGCTCTTTTGTGACTACTCACCTGAAATCGAAAAGAACAAGCAACCGATGCTTAAGCTGGCCGTGTCTTTTGGTCAGGGTTTGCAGATGACGAATATTCTTAAGGACGTGTGGGAAGATAAGATCCGGGGCGCCTGCTGGTTACCCCAGGATGTGTTCGAAAAATCCCTTTTCGACTTGAATGATTTGTCTAAGAATAGCTATCAAGAGTCATTTGGTAATGGTCTTGGGAAATTAGTTGGTATTACGCGTGCGCATCTCAGTAATGCTCTAAGTTACACATTGCTTATACCTAAGCGTGAAAAGGGGATACGCCGGTTTTGTCTATGGGCGCTAGGAATGGCTGTGCTTACGCTGCGCAAAATCCACAAGAACCCAGAGTTTACATCGGGGCAGGAAGTGAAGATATCACGACGCAGCGTGAAGGCGACGGTAGGGCTGACCAGCCTGTTTGCGGGTAACGATGTTATGCTGAAGTGGCTATTCAATCTGGCGACGCTGGGGTTGCCGCGGCCGTCGTCGTACCCAGCGCCGCCATCGCCGCGAATTCACCCGTACTCTGTGCCCTAAGGAATATGCGAAACTCCGGTTATTCTTCTCAGCCTAAAGCCCTGTTACCTCACTCAACTCGTGGTAAAATCTGTATAATCCGTTGCCCACGGGCCGGCGCAGTATGATCGGTAAATGTTAGACCAAAGACCCAAACCACAACCTGTTCCACCGACCGAACCTTGGCCATCTGCAGATGTTGTCGAGGCTTCGCCACCATCGACTGAGTCCTTCGATGAAAAACTGAAGCTAGCCATCGCAGCTGCCCGGGATGAGTTGTTATCGCAACAGCACGCGGATGGCTTCTGGTGTTTCGAGTTCGAAGCGGACTGCACGATCCCTGCCGAATACATCTTGATGTTGCATTTTATGGATGAAATCGACGAAGAGGTCGAGGCTAAGATCGCTGTCTACCTCCGTGAACACCAGGGTAGCGATGGCGGCTGGCCGTTATATCCAGGTGGGGATTTTGATTTGAGTTGTACGGTGAAGGCCTACTACGCCTTAAAGCTAGCCGGCGACGATCCAGATGCGCCACATATGCAAGCAGCACGCGAAGCGGTTCTTGGCCAAGGCGGTGCGGCTCGAAGCAACGTATTTACTCGAATTACGCTTGCATTGTTCGCACAAGTTCCTTGGCGCGCTGTTCCCTTTGTTCCGGTGGAGCTAATGTTATTGCCACGTTGGTTTCCTGTGCATATCAGCAAGGTTTCCTATTGGTCTCGCACCGTTACAATTCCACTGGCGATTCTTTGTAGTCTGAAGGCGCGGGCAAGGAATCCGAAGGGCGTGGGGATCCGAGAATTGTTTACGGTTCCGCCGGAAAAAGAGAAGCATTACTTTTCAGTACGGTCGGGGCTTGATCATGCCGTGTTCGTGTCAGACCGCGTGGGGCACTTACTCGAATCGTATATTCCGCGTTGGTTGCGTCGACGTGCTATCAAGAAAGCCGAGAGTTGGTTTATTGAACGGCTAAATGGCATCGATGGTCTGGGGGCGATATTCCCAGCTATGGTCAATGCCCACGAGGCACTGGCGCTACTCGGCTATCCAACCGATCATCCTTATCGAATCACTACCAAGGCGGCTTTGAAGAAGTTGTTAGTGATTCGTGAGACATCGGCCTATTGCCAGCCGTGTGTATCGCCGGTGTGGGATACGGGTCTCGCCTGTTTGACCCTGCACGAAGTGAACGGAGGTCAACCTACACCCGAAACCTTGTGTGCGCTGGACTGGCTCAAAGAGCGGCAATTGCTCGATCGCCCCGGCGATTGGAGTGAGTATCGCCCAGAACTGCGGTCGGGTGGATGGCCTTTTCAGTTTGGCAACGCCCACTATCCCGATCTCGACGATACGGCCGTGGTTGCCTGGGCCATGCATCAGACAAGAGACGAACGTTATCGTGAGTCGATCTCACGGGCAGCAGAATGGGTGCGCGGCATGCAATCTAAGAACGGTGGTTTTGGGTCGTTTGATGCCGACAGTACTTATTATTACCTCAACCTAGTTCCGTTTGCCGATCATGGTGCCTTGCTTGATCCGCCCACTAGTGACGTCAGTGCCCGTTGCCTTACTTTATTCGTGCAGCTCGACGATCCTGCCCATGAATCGGCACAAAGGCGTTCCCTGGAGTATCTACGCCTGGAGCAAGAAAAAGCTGGTTCATGGTTTGGGCGCTGGGGAACGAATCATATTTACGGTACCTGGTCAGTGTTGGTGGCATTGGAGCAAGTCGGTGAGTCGAAGATGGCACCTGAGATTAGACGTGCGGCCGCCTGGCTCAAATGGGTGCAACGCCCCGACGGCGGTTGGGGCGAAAGCAATGATTCATATCTTGACCCGGCAATGATCGGTCAATCGGAAACAAGCACCGCGTTTCAGACGGCATGGGCGATACTAGGGTTAATGGCCGCAGGTGAAACGGATTCCGCAGCGGTTCAACGAGGTGCTGAGTATCTCCTGAAGACGCAACAGCCGGGTGGTTCTTGGAAAGACGAAGCGTTTACTTGCCCGGGTTTTCCTCGTGTCTTCTATCTAAAGTACCATGGGTACGAAAAGTACTTCCCCCTCTGGGCGCTGGCGCGCTACTACAATTCGAGGAAACGAAAAGCGCGCTGATGCCTATTGGCATCATCGCCGCCTTACCAGCAGAAGCACGCTCTCTCAGTGCTCGCCCAATCAAGCCCAATAACCTTACCGAACTAGAGCATGGTGTCTTACTCTGGCAGTGTGGCATGGGCGCCGAGCGTGCGCAGCAAGCCGCCCGATCGCTGCTAGATGCCGGCGCGACGGCACTGCTAAGTTGGGGCATGGCGGGGGGGTTGGATCCGGCCTTGCGTCCCGGAGATGTGGTTCTACCGGCAACCGTT
>LXTK01000222.1 GCA_001643475.1 Proteobacteria bacterium SPGG2
ACCCGTTCTTCAAATCCCTTACGAGTGACAGCACTTCCTCGTACCATTGTTTCGTGAGGGCTAGGCGCGAGTTTAGTTCCATGGCGTTCTAGGTTCGACGCCTGCGCGTTGAAATCGCCACATTTTATGCTGGAACAAAGTGAGAGCGAATGCCGTTCGCAGCTGCCTGTTTTTTTACCTAAGCTGGCTGTCCTTACTTCCGCGTCGGTTGTAACCGCTGTGATTGACTGCTTGCTTATCATGTTCTGCTTGACAATTGACACACAGGCGCACGCCCGGGACAGCCTCACGGCGGGCAGTGGGGATGGCGGTATCACATTTTTCGCAGTTCTTCAGGCTCTCGCCCCGTGGCAGCTGGGCACGCGCGCGATTGACAGCGTCCTCGATTGTCGCATCGATCTGGTCCTGTACTGCACCGTCTTTTGCAAAGCCGCCAGCCACTCATATGCTCCATAGTGCCAACTTAGTGTAGAGAAATATCACCACAAAGATAAAGGAATGACAACTAAGAAATTTGTCGACGGTCAAAGCCGAGAATCCAGGATTTCGATGGCTTTTCGGAAGTTTCTTCCACCGGGGTTTCGATGACCGCCGCGAGTGGCCGCCGCGGGTTGTTTCTGGACATTTACGAATGACTGCTTCCGCCTAACAGCTGCCCTTCAGTTATTTACAAATTAATCTCTGCAACAGGCAGCAACCGGCCAAGAGCGGGTGTTCAGACAAGCGAGTTTCTTGGGAATTGCCCACCGACCCCCTGATGAGAAACCACGGAGTCGTGTCCGGCGTGTTCTGTGATCAACGAGAGAATCGAACCACCTAGCTCCCTGGTATAACTATTCGCGCTTCGCGGACGTTGTCTCCTCGGATCTGAGCATCTCGCGGATACCCCCTAATGAACCCAGAATACCGCTGGCCTCGAAGGGCAGGAAGATCTTGGTCGCCTGTCCAGCGGAAATCTTTTCAAGCGACTCAAGGTACTTCAGGGCAATCAGGTAATTCGCGGGATTTGCCTCGTTTAGCCCTCCGCGCACACGTTTGAGCGCTTCGGCTTCCGCCTCGGCAATTTTTACCCGTGCTTCGGCCGTTCCTTCGGCTTCCAAGATGGTCGCGCGTTTTTCTCCCTCGGCTCTAGCGATGGCCGCTTCACGCTCGCCCTCCGCTTCCAAGACGGCCGACCTTTTTGCGCCTTCCGCCTCGGTGACCACAGCACGGCGTTCGCGCTCCGCCTTCATCTGTTTGGCCATCGCATCCTGAATCTCCTTGGGCGGCTCGATGTTTTTTAATTCGACGCGGTTCACTTTGACACCCCATTTGTCGGTAGCCTCATCGAGCACATTGCGCAACTTGGTGTTCACCGTCTCCCGGGAGGTTAGGGTTTCATCCAACGCCAGCTCACCCATGACGTTGCGCAAGGATGTGACCGTGAGCTGGACGATGGCGTTCCCCAGGTTCGTAATCTCGTACATCGCTTTCACGGGGTCGGTGATCTGGTAGAACAGTACAGCGTCCACTTCCATGGTGACGTTGTCACGAGTAATTACGGCGCTGGGCGGAAAATCCATTAYCTGTTCGCGCAGRTCCASGAAKYTGAACMWCTGGTCCCGCATCACAAACGGTCGAATCTTGTCTAWGWACGGCCAGATGAAGTTGATGCCACTGCKGGCCAMTTTGTGRAACTTTCCCAACCGCTCCACCAYCWTGACCGTGGCTTGCTCAACGATCATGACGCCTTTGRCGGCCGTGATCAGACCCACAAYGATCAGAATAACRAYAATCMATCCACCTGCGYCSAAAKCSGRTAGTATSTCCATWGSACYCTCCTAAAGTGGTTTAACCKTCACTTTGTTCCCAACGATCTCAAGGACTTCAATTTTGGACCCCTCGGTGATCTCAACGTTGTCCGCACAGACAGCAGACCACACCTCACCTCCTAATTTCACCGAACCCGGCTTGAGACTCCCCTCGATGGTCTTGATTACCATCCCGTTACGGCCTTTCAAGGCCTCAATGTTTGTGGCGATGTTTGCCTGGCTTCGGAACAGAAYACTTYGCAACACCGTGCGTGAAAACACGAGCARSAGRAACGARCTGACGAGRAAGGTGCCRATCTGAACSGMCGGTGGCRCCYGCAGCCAGGCCAGCAAAGAAGCCAGGAGCGCCCCYACTGMGAACCAGAGGAGAAAGAATCCGGAGACGAAGATCTCTGCCGCCGCCAAGACGAGGCCCAGAATGAGCCAAACTTGCCACGTGCGAAATTGCTTGAGCCAGCTTCCCACATCCCAACGTTGCGCGGMTCGATCCTTTGTAATCAGTTCAAGCCCGTACGTCTGTAGGAGCTGTTCGAGATCGTCACTTTGGGCCGCTGCCAGCTTGAGTGCCAACGCTTCTTGAGTGGTGAGCGTGAGCAGCTTGCCCTTCTCTATCACTCCAGGGATTACCACGTCTGGATCCACCATGGCTTCCGCTAGCGCGGTGGGATGATTTYGGCTCTCCGCCGTGGCTTTCATCTCTTTTCGGAAATAGCTGATCGTCTTTTCCCCBAVCGGTWTYGGGCCTTCTGASGTRAATYGSACGGGSRTGGCKGCCCCAATCGTGGCGCCGGGYGTCATGACTATGTCATGCGCTGCCAGCGYTATCAGCGCACCAGCGGARATGGCGCGCTTGTTGAYGAACGCGATAGWGCGCAAGTCCGWATTCAAAAGCGCATCTCGTATCTCGACGGCTGCATCCARCCTACCGCCGAAGGTRTCGATCTCGACAATGACCACTTCTGCTGCCGCTGCTGTGGCTTTTTCCAGTCCCCTGCGAACACGCTTCGCAAGCCGACTGYCGACATCACTCCTAGCGACAATTAGATATGCTTTCGCGGGCGYTTTTTGGTCGGCGGGCGATGGGGCCTGTTCAGCAACCTTATCCGAGCCAGTCGAAGTAGCMCCCAGTCCCAGGAGGCTGATTGCAAGGACAACCGTKAGCACGATAAGTACTGGTGCACGTCTAATGGAAAAAGYGCCRTATCTCCAGGCTTGCATGCGCCYCCACATATACCTACAGGTTYTYGATGCATACCTATTGTACCCCCNAAAGAACAGMAVAACGACRCTCCATGTAGTATCAGCTGGNGCGGATGATCAAACGCTGGYCTTAGACGGAGAACCCCTCTAAGGGATTTAAAAAGCCGAATATCAGGGATTTCCTGATTACGATAGCTTGCGCAAAAGWGMWMGGRMGRGYGGKYMAGMWKKMAYKCNAGACSGAYMTCNTAKGYMCGGGAGTGTCTTGACGGCGAAGGTCCGCTCAGGGTCGTTTTCTGCCCATCGGGATCTTATCACCCGACCGTCCACTTCTAGGCGGAAGCAGTCATTSGTAGAATTGGCGCCGCACCGAAAGTGTGCAGTTCACGAACTTCCGCTTTTGGCTGTTTTGAGTCATTCGGACTCGATCAAATCTGACRCTGKTTGTCCGATCYAGNSTGARCCACTACAYCTTAGCCCCCTTTTAGAGGCGGCATAATCGAAAGCTTGTCGTTTTCTGCCAAYGTGCGGGTCTCGCGCTCGCTCTTGGTGACGACATCACCGTTCAGGGCGACTAAATAGTTTCCATCTATAGGCATGCCAAGCTGCTTGATTACATCGAGCGGCGTTGCCGCGTCGGTGACCTCCAACTCGGCGATATTCCTGCTGCTACCAGCGGGTAGATACTTGCCTAACAGGCCCGTAGTTTTTACCTTTATTCTCATTGATGCTTCTATTCTCTGGGATAGGCAGAATCATTTGCTGAATTAACAGTCATTTCAAACATACTTTTTGTCAGAGTTTACCGTGAACGCGGTCAAGGTAAGCATCCATGACCCTGTGTGGATCTTTCATAAGGACATTCTTCCACGCTCCGAGCTTGACGCGCGTCTGCACCAAGCCGCGAATCATCCCTACGTGCTGAGTTAGACCAAGCGCTAGCGCGCCGACGATCACATCGTCGTCAAATTCCAACCTCAGATACTTAGACCGCTCGGTATCAATTGCCTTTACCTGGTCCCCACCGTCTACGCCCATCCACAAGCCAAACGAACTGGAGATCAGCCCCACTGTATTGAGCACGTTCATCGATAAGCTGCCGCGAAACGACGTTTTGCGACCTGCCATATTACGCGCGGCGATACGTCCGTGTTCACTTGCGGTGGGCTGGATGGCGTGTACTTCCCTCTTACCAGTGGAGAGATCAGGCCCTTGGGCAACATCGCCGGCAGCATAGATACCGGGTACACTTGTCTGCAGCGTGCTATCGACAACGATGCCTGCGTCGACCTCGACACCGCTGCCTTTGAGGAAGGCCACATTGGGCCTGACACCGGTGGCACATACCACGAGGTCAGCATCAAGCGTGCCGTCGTCGCCCAGTGTCAACTGCAGAGCGCCGTTGGTTTGTTGGATGGCGGTTATGCGCGTTGACGTTAATACGCGCACGCCCTTGTTTTCGCACCAGCGCTTGATCATTTCGCCGCCGGTCTCGTCCATCATGCGCGGCAGCATGCGGTCCGCCATCTCCACAACGGTGAGCTTGACCTTTCTTGCCGCTAACGCCTGGAGCACAATACAGCCGATGAAGCCCGCGCCCATGAGCACCAGCCGGGAGCTGGGTTTTGCGCGCTGCGCGATGCGACGGGCGTCTTCCAGGGTCCAGCAGTTCTCGATCCCCGGCAAGGCCATGCCCGGTATCGGCGGCCTGACAGTATGTGAGCCAGTTGCAATCAAGAGTTGGTCGTAAGGGAGGCTCGTACCACTCTCCAGGGTGACCGTTTTGGTGGCGGGTGTAACGCCGCAGACCGTAGCGCGACGAACATCGATGTTGAGTGTCTCGTAGTGGTTCGCGGCGTGCCGT
>LXTK01000212.1 GCA_001643475.1 Proteobacteria bacterium SPGG2
ACACCCAAAACCGCGATCACGTATACCAGCTGGTGCAGCCGCTGCCAGCGTCGCCCCCCTAGTCGTCGGACCATACCGTTAGTGGATGTTACCGCAAGCGGGATAAGCAGTAAGAAACTGGCCACCCCTACCGTGATGTAGGGTCGGTCAAGAATATCTTCGATAATCGCGTCCCACATGAAGAACTGATCGAGCCAGATATAACTTACGAAATGCAGGCAGGCGTAGAAGAATGCGAAAAGACCCAGCATACGCCGCAAACGAATCACGACATGCCAACCGGTTAGCCGACGCAACGGGGTAACGGTGAGAGCAATGAACAGAAACCGTAATGTCCAGTCGCCGGTATAACGCCGCACTGTTTCCACCGGGTTAGCGCCGAGGTTGTTGGTCACACCATCCCATACTAGCCACGCCAGTGGTACCAAACACAAGACAAAAAGAACCGGTTTCGCTACCCACCGGATCCACTGGATCTGGGTCATGGACTCCGGTCGCTAGCCTAGTAGTTCTTTTTTAAATCCATACCAGCATAAAGACTGGCTACCTGATCAGCGTAACCATTGAACATCGGCGTCGGGCGCTTGGGAGAGAACAGGTTGTCTTCACCAATACGCCGTTCGTGGCTCTGACTCCAGCGCGGATGATTGACCTTGGGATTTACATTGGAATAGAACCCATACTCCCGCGGCCCTGCTTTGTTCCAGGTGGTTGGCGGTTGTTGCTCTACAAACCGCATCTTGACGATGGACTTGATGCTCTTAAAGCCGTACTTCCATGGCACCACCAAGCGTATCGGTGCGCCATTCTGATTCGGTAAGACTTCACCATAAAGGCCGACCACGAATATGGTCAGTGGGTGCATGGCCTCATCCATACGCAAACCCTCGACATAGGGCCAGTCCAAACCACCGCCAAACAGACCTTTGACTTGGCCGGGCATTTGCTCCGGGTTATAAAGCGTGACGAACTGGACATATTTTGCTCGCGAGTTCGGCTCAAAACGCTTAATGACATCGGCCAACGGAAAACCTACCCACGGGACAATCATGGACCAAGCCTCGACACAACGCAGTCGATAGACGCGCTCTTCCAGCGCATGGGGCTTGATGAAATCGTCGATATCATAGACGCCGGGTTTAGCGACCTCACCTTCCACGGTGATGGTCCAGGGCCGGGTTTTCATCTTGTGGGCGAGTTTCGCCGGTGAACGCTTGTCGGTGCCGAACTCGTAGAAGTTATTGTAGCTCGTGATGTCTTTGTATTTGGTGAGTTTCTCGTCAAGTTGGTAGGCAGTCTTGCGTACGTTCTGAAGCTTCTCACCGGCATCAGCTGTACCCGGAACCAGCAGGCCCGGGGCAACCACAGTGGCGGCCACTGCGGTCGCCGCGGTCTGCAAAAACTGCCGCCGTTGCTCAAAAAACTCCTTGTCGGTGACTTCGGAATTCTTGATATCCGGTGCTTGCTTTATGAGCAACATTTTTCCGTCCTTCTATCAGTCACGATTATTCCGACCTTCGACCACTCACCTAGTTCCACAGGTCGTAAAGTACTTATAAGTATATCGCCTCTTGTCCACAACCTACTATTCATCGGTAGTCACCGCGGCAGTAAGGGCACGAACAAAGGCCGCGGCCCAGCCCATAGCACCGAGCCGCAGCCAAGTCCTCCCCAACTACGCTGGCCGAAACCAGCAAAGGAGTCTATTTGCTGCGCCGAATCGTTATCCTCGCAACCGGATTTCGCCAATCCCGGTCGGCTGCAATGAGGTCACTGATACCGTGGATACCAGCATGGATGTGAACATAGCCTTCGCCGTCATCATCCGGTGAGACGCCCGCACCAGTACAACCGTCGGGTGGCCCCGGAATGTTTGCACACGATTCGTCATTCGTCTCGCTGCCAGCATCATATGCGGGAGAATAGACCACACGCTCGCCATGGCCTATCGGCCCCTAACACCCCGAATCGCAAAAAAGCCGTCATTGGTTGACACCAACATGGCTGCTGCCGGTAGTTCCTCGGTCGCTAGAACAAGATTTGATAGGAAAGCATGGGATTATCACAAAACTATCACGGAACCTTTTTGGAATTGTTAGAAAAATTAGATCGGCAGTCCTGTACAATGTTCAATCTCGAGGTGATAATTTCACTATGAAATCATCGAAAAAGCTTGTCACATCTTTCCTTGCACTGGGTTTCTCGCTGACATATGCCACCAGCCCAGCCGCAACGCAGGAGTGCTCGGCCAGCAGCGGCAAGCACACCGTGGCCTTGCTTGAGCTTTATACCTCTGAAGGGTGCAGTAGTTGTCCACCGGCGGATCGATTGTTGAGTTCGTTGCCGGCCCGCGAACTAGGTGCAGATCAGGTAGTTCCACTTGCACTGCATGTGGACTATTGGGATTACCTCGGCTGGCGCGACCCTTTTGCACAAAACAAATTCACCAAGCGCCAACGTCGCATGGGGGCGGTCAATGGTCTATCCACCATCTACACCCCACAATTCCTTTTGAATGGCAAAGACTTTCGACCTTGGCGCGCGCGAAGTGTCGACAAAGAGGTGGCCGACATCAATCGATCCAAGGCACGCGCGCAGCTGCAAATAAACCTTAAGCAGAATGCCGCGCAGTTACATATAATGGCAAGCGCCGACGTGCCCGATGCCACCGATAGGCACAGTGCTGATGCCTACATCGTACTTTACGAAAACAAACTAAGCCGACACGTAAAGGCGGGCGAAAATGCTGGGCGTACATTGAATCATAATTTCGTTGCGCGCGAGCTCGTTGGACCGATTCGCCTCAAATCAGGGGGCGTGACGTTTGATGAGACCTTGACATTAGCCGAAGACTGGAAAACAAAGGACTTAGGTGTTGTCGCATTCGTGCAAGATCGACGTAACGGCGACGTACTGCAAGCGCTAGCGTTGCCTGTGTGCCAATAACAAACGCGCCAGTCACGCGTTTAATTCCACCCCTA
Source organism: Proteobacteria bacterium SPGG2 (assembly GCA_001643475.1). Classification (GTDB taxonomy): domain Bacteria; phylum Pseudomonadota; class Gammaproteobacteria; order Acidiferrobacterales; family SPGG2; genus SPGG2. The sequence continues at coordinate 2,982 of LXTK01000212.1, forward strand.
CTAGGTCAATCTACGTTGCAACGCGGCGATACGCTCGCCCAGTGGCGGATACGTCATGAAAAGCCGTTTGATCCTCGACCGATACTGCCAGAAATCCCGAAGGCAGCCATTTGATCCGGCAAGTGTCGCTCGCCCACACCGCCAGTACCAGCTCGGCGATGATGGTTGTAATCCAAAATACGGGGCCATGCCCACGCTCAGTCTTGAATACCGCGCGATCAGCAATATGACCGATGGCGCGCGACAAAAAGACAATGAACGTATTAACCACCCCTTGAATCAACAAGGGGTTATCATATCACCATTGGCGACATGCGTGACTTCGTGCGCGAGCACCGCCCCCACTTCGTCTTGTCCCATGGACTGCAAGAGCCCCGTGCGACTGCTACCAACGCGTGATTTCGCCGCATCCCGGTAGCGAAGGCGTTCATGTCCAGAGAATCGTAGATGGCGACCTCAGACGCGCCAATACCCGCCCGTTGCGCCTGGCGTTTCACAGTTTCGAATAACCAGGTCTCGGTAGAATTTGCCGGCCGCTCGATGACTCGGGCTCCAGTCAAGTGCTTTGCTGTCCACTTCGAGATCGCCAGGGAGGTTAGCGACCCGCTGAATCCGATAATGGCCACGAAGATCAATAGCGCATTGTAATCAATGCCTATCGCTGCTCATCGAGCAGACGCCGATACCAAGCAATCGCATCGAGACGCTAAGCACGACCAGTACGGCGATGTTAGTCGCCAAATATAGAGCAATGTGTTTCATAATCTTCCTCCACCGACAGTGCGCGGCGCGGCATTTTTGGGTCTTCTACATGCCTAACTAGGGAAAAATGCTATCATAAAAAGGGTAAGCCGTAGCCTCGAGACATACGTCGTGGGACCCGCCTACTTTAAGCAACATAAGCCCTAGCTTTCCATTCGAGCTACGGTCTGTCAGCCATGCAAACCGTCAAGAAAATCGTAGATGCCCAACTGAAAGAGGCGCTGATCTCGATGACAACGTTGGGGTACATCGAAGAGCATCAGCTACTGACGGATAGCCAGCTTGAGGACGCCAAAAAGAGCCTGCAAGCACTATTTCTGCGGACCAGCGGCGAAGAGACCATGTTGCGCAAGCTAATCTTGATCTTGAAGACAACCAAGACTATCAACAAGGCGTTTACCGACGTATCCAAGATTCTGGCCGGCATATCGCGAAGTGCAGAGACACTCGAGAAAAAACTTGGTGCATTAGCCCATCAATTCAATCGCCTAAGGATCACAGCGGAGGAGAATAGCGACTTTATTGGCCCGTTCATGGTGTTTTCGCGCGAGTTTTTGAACCGCATCCGCGTCCTCCGCAGCGCCATGGAAAGATACATCGGTGTGAAGGAGAACGAGGCCAGGTACGCGAACGTGCGCCGCATTGCCCAAGAAGCAAGGCACCGTCTTAAGGATAGGCTATCGGGGGCACTTGGAGCGCAGGCACGCAGCCAGGTGGAAGCAAGAATCAGGAAGGATGTTGTACAGACATTCGATTACGGTGAAGCAGAGAAAAAACTCAAATCCGCCAAACGCAAATCGCGGATGATGTCTGAGGAAGTAAACGAGATATTGGCTGACTTGAAGGAAATGTGCCAAATGGTGATGAACCCAGACATGCGGGAAAAGACTCAAGATCATACCAATTTGAACGGAGCTACCTATGACGATATGTATTCGATATGTCGTGCGGGTTTCAAAGCACACTTGCGCCTGGGGAAAACAAAACAGGGCATGATTGAATTGTTTAAGCTATATCAACACGCGTATGGGATGTTCAAGCTAGACTTTGAGAATCTAAACCGGGCAATCGCGCCGATGATGTCTAACGCGGACATCTACTTCCAGTCCAAGGAAGAAGATCAGGATATTAGTTCCAAGCGCGAGAAACTGCAGAAGATCGAGGTTCTAATCCCATTCGTGGAAAGGACAGCGGAAGCGCTGCCAGAGAAGGATACGCGCAAGTACGCCAAATTCTCAAAGAGATTCTCAGAGATAATCTCCGAGGAGAACAGGCACTGGTCTTATATCGGTGGTGATCTATTGCGGTTTAAGGTTATGGCTGAGGCCGAACTAAGCGCCCGCATGTAATACCCTGTCTCACCCTACCGATCACCAGCCGATTGGTCCCGAGAATCGAGTCGTTGTTCATACTTCTTCAATAGCACACCCTCACCCCCACAGCAGGACGCGGCACATTTTTTCACTGCACGCACCTGCGCTGGGCCTTGTGATAGATACGCCGCTACCGGCAGGTTCTCGCCGGCACAATCACAACCCTTATCATCGTAGACATAGACGTTGCGCAAGCTCACTGCTCGTGCGGCATCATATGCCCACCACAGGATCTCGCTCGGTGTCGCCGGCAAATGGCTAAGCTTATAGGCGGGAAAGAACTTTGTGATATGCCAAGGGCTATCGGCATCCAAACGATCACGGGTCCATACCGCGATGCGGCCTAGCATTTAGAGATCATCATTTCGGCTAGGTATCACATTGGTCCGTAGTCGAGTCACTACGAGCCGATACTGCGTCGGTGCCGCAACCGGTGGTGTCGTCCTGTCTATCCGCTCACGGCCGCTCGTTGATTAGTTCGCCACAGTTCCAACAATACTGAAAGTTAGCCGGGTTTTCCTCGTGACATCCCGTACAGTAGACGTCGCCTTCGACTTCAGACGATTCGTAATTTTCGATCACTTTATTAGCGCGTTCCATATCTGCCTCGTCCAAAAGCCAAACCTCTGGATAGGCATGTGTGAACGGAATCTCCCCCAAACCACCTTGCGCGTTCTCATTGAACACGCGCACCTCGATATGCGCCTGCGTTAACAAATTCAGGACAATGTAAGCATCGGGAAGGTCGGCGGCGGTGTAAAGCTTATGCACGAGATCTAGCACCTCTTAATAGATGCGCCGCTATTGTTTCATCTTTTGCATGCCGGGGGCCAGCAATCTAAACCTTAGCCCGGACCGATTTTTGGGGGTGGGTGTTGGTGTCGACGAATGTTACAGGCGACGCTCAAGGGCACCTGTGGGGAGCGCGGGGTGACGTTGGCAGGCAATTCATACCCCATTGGTCACCCAGGCCAGTTCGATCCGCAAGCGGCGCCGGACACCATAGTGTGTGCGTAAATCATTGTTTATCAGTGTATTCGTGGGCTTGTGCCGACGCGGTCATTGTCGATCGCGGGTCGTCTTACGATTGGCGTGAAAATTGCATATAAAATCAAGTGCTTACCCGCCGCGTCGACTAGGAAGCATTTGCGCGACAGCAATGAAAAAAAAGATAGCCGTCGAGGAGCTCGAGTTGGGGATGTATGTCTCTGGTTTCGATCGCCCTCAGCTCAATTCTCTGCCTTCGTTTCGCGGATTCCATATCAATTCACAGGCGCAAATTGACAAACTAAAACGTCAGTGCCAGTACGTCTACATTGACGTACCCGATGACCTCCCCTATCCGAGCACACGACACCCGGCGGCTGGGAAATGGCCACCAGCAAAGACTGCCGATCTACAACAACAAGCAGGGCTCGACTTCGAGATTCTCAAGCTCGATCCAAGTCCGCACAATGTAGCACCAAGATACTACGACACAACGGAATTGGAGGATGAAATTCGTACTGTCGCGCGTACTTACAATGAGCTCGTGGCAGCAACCAAGCTGTTGATGGAAGATGCGAGGTCCACAAGAAGTATAGACACAACTAATGTTACACAAATAGTGTCGCGCATGGTTGATAGCATCATCCGCAACTCCAACGCGCTAATGTGTTTTGGTCAATTGCAGAACATTGCGGACATAACAGTGCGTCACAGCATACATACTTGTATCTTCGCTCTCGCCTTCGGCCGTCACTTGGGAATGGAATCGACAGAGCTATCAACGCTTGGCATAGCGGCATTACTTCATGATGTAGGAAAAGCAAAAGTACCAACTGAAATACTGAATAAACCAGACCGATTGACGCCGCAAGAATATGACGTGATGCAGCGACACGTTCGATGGGGCGTCGAGATTCTCATTAACTCGAAAGGTATTTCGGCCGCGGTGATAGATGGTGCCGGCTATCATCACGAAAGGTGGAGTGGCTCAGGATATTCGCGTGAGCTCAGAAAAAATCAGATTCCGTCCTATGCCCAGATCATCGGCATCGTTGACTGCTACGATTCGCTCATAAGCCAGAGTCCCTATCGCGAGCCTATTGCGGCCCCCACAGCGTTACAAGATATTTACGGTTGGCGCGATAGTGAGTTTGAAACACTGCTAGTAGAGCACTTCATTCGCTGCATGGGGATTTATCCCATCGGTAGCATCGTCGAGCTGAACACCGGCGACATCGGTGTGGTTGTAACCGTAAACCAAGTTAGGCGCCTGAAACCACGTATAACGCTCGTGTTGATGCCGGACAAATCGCCGTATAGCCCGCTCAAGACGATTAACCTCATGCACCATACGACTGGAGACGGTCGGCCCTGCGAGATCGATCGCGTGCTTGAGCCCGGCGCTTATGACATCAAGCCAGACACTTACCTGCCGTTGATGCTTCGTAACTGATTGTTGCTTTTACTGAGCGTCGAAGAGCGCAAGTTGGTCGCCACTATGGGCCGGCACGCGGAATTTACCGCTATCCAAAATCGTGGTATCTCGATTCAATCCCTGTTGTTTACAGACCAACCGAAAGCGCCGTTCGATCATGGCCGCATAGTTACCAGTCCCGGTCATGCGCTTACCAAACCGTGGATCGTTGTCACGCCCAGCACGCATTTGTCGTACGAGCGACATTACTCGGTCTTTTTTCAAAGGGTAGTGGGCATCGAGCCACTCCTGGAATAGCTCGCTAATCTCGAGCGGCAGACGCAACATGACATAACGTGCGGTACGCACCCCATTCTGTGCGGATGCGGTGACGAGTTTTTCGATCTCTGCATCATTGAGACCCGGGATCACCGGGGCAACTAAAACTCCGGTCGGTATGTCGGCTTCAGCCAACGTGGCGAGTGTTTGCAGCCGTCGTTGGGGCGCCGCCGCACGCGGCTCCATACGACGTGCGAGTTTGCGATCGAACGTTGTCAACGATAACGTCACATGAGCCAGTCCCCGCGCCGCCATATCTGAAAGGATATCAATATCGCGCTCAACCAGGGTCGATTTCGTTACGATGGTAACGGGGTGGTTATAGGCTGACAGCACGCCGAGTATCTGACGGGTTATCTTGAATTTTCGTTCGATCGGTTGGTAGCAGTCGGTATTTGTCCCGAGCGCGATGACTTTGCAATGATAACTCGGTTTACGCAATTCCGCTGCGAGCAACTGCCCGGCATTAGGCTTGGCAAACAGGCGACTTTCAAAGTCTAATCCCGGCGAAAGTCCGAGATACGCATGGGTTGGACGCGCATAACAATACACACAACCGTGTTCACAGCCACGATAGGGATTGATGGATTGCTCAAACGGGACATCCGGAGATTGATTACGCGCAATTACGGTGCGAGACGTGTCTTCGGTTACCGTGGTGCGTAGCGGTGGCGGTTCCTCATCAAGGCTCCCCCAACCATCATCAATGGCCTCATGTCGTAGTTCCTCATAGCGTCCATTACGATGGCTGAGCGTCCCCCGACCCTTGCGAACCCGTAGTTCGGGATTGACGATACTATTTTCCTCGGATGAGTTTGACATGTATTCTCAACCCCCATACCACCTATACAATGCCGACAACGTTCAGCTCGTGAGACATGAACAAAGGCCGTATCAACCGCGACCCAGAAAGGGCTCGCACTACCTGGCGGCGCTTGCCGCTGCGATATTGGCGTCGATTATTGTCACAATGACCCAGGCGATCAACCAGACAAGCGATACGGCACAAGCAGAAGAGATTGCTAGTCTCGCGGTGCGGCTTCGTGCCCATGTAGAAACGCTTGCCGACTCCATCGGGGAGCGTAACCTAGTCCACTTTTCGGCGCTAACCGAGGCTGCAGATTACATCGAACAAATTTGGCGTAATCAGGGCTATAGTGTTACGCGGCACGAACACGAAATAAGAAGCAAAAAAGTGGCCAACCTGGAAACCACCCGAGAGGGCCGGTCACCGGAAATTGTCATTGTCGGTGCACACTATGATTCGGTTTTCGGCAGCCCCGGCGCCAATGACAACGGCAGCGGTGTCGCCGCTATGCTAGAACTGTCTGGCTACCTGGCCAAGGAGCAACCCCAACGTACGATTCGCTTCGTAGCATTTGTCAACGAGGAACCGCCATTTTTCAAGACTGAAGCCATGGGTAGCCGGCGATATGTAACGATGGCACGCGCCCGCGGTGACGTCATTCGGGCCATGCTTTGTCTCGAAACCATTGGTTACTACCGCGATGAACCTAATAGTCAACGGTATCCGCCGCCGCTTGGTCTATTTTACCCCAACACCGGCAATTTTATCGGTTTCGTATCCAACCTTCGGTCTCGGGCATTGTTAGGGCAGGTCGCTGCTGCCTTCCGCGCCGCCAGCGATTTTCCAGTCGAGCACGTCGCCACCTTCGGATGGATACCCGGCGTGGACTGGAGCGATCATTGGTCATTCTGGCGAGAAGGCATTCCGGCCGTAATGATCACCGATACCGCACCCTACCGTTATCCGTACTACCACACTGCTGAGGATAAGCCCGACAAAGTCGATTACGAACGACTCGCACAGGTGGTGCGAGGTTTGACGGCGGTCGTACGGGCGCTGGCCCACCCTCAGTGAAGTAGCGGCTATGGCCGAACTCAAACGCTACGCGCTCTGGCTCTTACCCGATCAAGTCGCCACTGATAGCTTCGCCAACCTTATCGATGACCTGTGTAACCGATACAAGGGACCGCGGTTCGCACCGCACGTCACCCTGCTAGGCAGGGTGACCGGCACTGAAAAAGATCTGGTGAAGACCACCGAGCGTTTGGCCCAGCAGCTACGAGTGCTCACACTGCGTCCACAAGAAATTGCTAGAGAGGCGTACTATTTCCGTTGTTTCTATGTAAAGCTCGAGCAGTCGGCAGACTTGGCGCAGGCACACAAATATGCCGCCGATGCCTTCGGCGTCGACTTCGTGTCCGCTTATCTACCGCACCTGAGTCTCATCTATGGCCACTTGCCACGAAAAGAAAAAGACGAGCTGCGTAGCGAGATCGAGCAGCGCATACCCCCTGACTTTGTAGCAGACCGATTGCAATTGGTACACGTGACCGTGTCGGTGGCCGATTGGCACGTAGTCACAACATGTTCGC
>LXTK01000077.1 GCA_001643475.1 Proteobacteria bacterium SPGG2
TGACGCCCATGACTGTGCCCAAGCTGAGGAAGGTTTACATAGAAGAGTAGCAAGACCGGTCCGCCACTCAGGGTGGATTGCTCGAAGGCGCGACTTCAGCTGGATGCTCGCGGCCGGTCCGCCACGTTTGGAATCGACGACTGACAAGGTAGCGAGGTTAGATAATGTCGGTCTACATTGCTCGTAGACTACTGTGGGTCCCCTTCCTGCTATTGGCTGCGTCGATCGTGACGTTTACGCTGGGGCGCTTCGGTCCCGGCGATCCGGTCGAGGTAATCCTTGGCGTTCGCTATGAAGAGCAAGCTGCCAACAACATCAGGGAGCAGCTGGGGTTGAACCGTCCCTTCGCTGTCCAGTACGGCAGCTACGTTTGGGGAGCGATCCACGGGGACTTTGGGGAGAGCTACAGGCATCGTGGCCGTTCAGTTCTCTCATTGCTGGCGCCGAAGATATGGGTCTCATTTCAGGTGAACCTCGCGGCCTTGATCGTAAGCCTGGGGATAGGCCTGCCGCTTGGCTTCTGCTTCTGGATCGAGGTCCWGGCCCGCATCGAGGGACACGTCCGCTCGCTGCGGCAAATGGTGTTCGATCATCGCTGCGCGGATGAAATCCTGCTGCAGGTGGCGGCGGTGAAGGCCGCGCTGAGTCAGGTGGCGAGCCAGATCGTCGATCGCGAGCTGACGGCCTGCATGAACTCCTGCATGAAGGGCGATAGCGAGGATCGCCTGCAAAAGGTGACCAAGGTGCTCTCCACGCTGTTGAAGCAAAGTTGAAGCAAACATGAAACCGTACGCCGCACTGCTTCAACCCTCCGGCGGATAGCCCGCATCCCGCAGGGCTTGTTGAACGTCCGACAGAGGAACCTGGTCTTCCGCATAGCGAAGGGCCACGGTTCGTTCCTTCACGTTGCCTTCAATCCAATCTACGCCGGGCAGTTGGCTCACGGCCATCTGGATGATGGACACTCACCCGTCACAGGTAATGCCGGGAACATGCAATTCAATCTTGGTCATTGCTGGCTTACCTCCTCCATTTTTTCCCTCAACTGGTCTTCATTGACCGCCCCCACGAAGGCCACCTTGCCGTTAATGACCACGGTGGGAGAGCTCATCACCTCGTATTCGACGGCGAATTCGGGATGCTCCATCAGGTCTATCTTTTCCACCTGGAGGTCTTTAAATTCCYGCTGGAGCTTGGCGRYTTCCGTCAGCACGCTCTCAAGACTCGGGCGTCCAGGATCACTGCGAAGCTCGGCCATCGGCGTGCGTTCGACATCGCTCGTGCTAGTCCTGTCTTCGTTGCCACTCGCCTTGAGCACGTCATCGAGCGCCGCACGGCACTTCGACGGAAGTTTCTCGAGTGCCGCCACGAAGAACTCCGTTTCGAACGTGTTCAGCGCCGCCGCGATGATTCTCTCAAGCCGTGTCGGCGTCGGCGGCTCAACGCGTGCCGTGCGGCACCAGTCGAGTGCGGCCTCGCGGATGTGCTCCGGTTTGTGGTCGACGGGCACAACCTCGGAGCTCAACCAAGTCGCGAGCGCGGTACCGTCTTCAACCGTGGCTTGGCGGAACCCGAGAAGCTCCCGAATCTGCACACGGTCCCTTTTCGCGCTCCGACTGGYGAGGTCGTAGTCGTCGMGGGCATTAACATCCACCCCCTGGTCGATGAGTCGCTTTACCTGCCCAAGCTCTCCTTGCTCGGCCGCATCATGAAGTGGGTCTGCTAGCGCAGGCATTAAAACGAAGGCTACTAATACGGCTACGGGAAGCGTAGGTGGCCAACGCATGGTCATCCCTTAGTTAATGTCCAAATAGTCTCAGATGGCATTACAACTGGTGTCTTTACTTATTATGGTATGTGTCTTGTGAGAGTGATGGGAGCATGATGACCTAAACGAACTCGGCGTTGCCAGAGAGTTTGAGCAAGATCTGATAGAGCGCTTTTACTAGATGGGTCTTTGGATTAGATGTACGCTCAATCAGACCCACTACACGTTGTACCGGCGGATCGCCGAACGGCAATACCTTCAGATTGGGTGGAAATGGGGTGTCTATGAGCCGCTGGGGCACAACCGAGACACCAAGGCCATGGGCCACCATGACTGAGATGGCCTCCAGCGAATCCACCTCCATGCTTGATTTAACGTGAATACCCCGGTCTTGGAGTCGTGAATCGATGAGTTGCCCGGCCCAGGCATGTCGTTTGAAACGGATGAAGGGCCAGGACTCCAGAAGCTCTCGATCGGTTTCGCCCTGGGTCCCGATGGGTGCAATCACCACTAAAGACTCACGAACAAATGGATGCCAGCTCAGGCCAGTAGCAAGTTGAATGGGCTCGGCCACGATGGCGACGTCGAGCTGGCCTTTGTAGACCTGGCCAGCAAGTTCGCCGGACAGGCCGCTCGTGAGTTTGATCAGTAAGCGCGGGTGAATCTTCTGCATGGTCACCAGTGCCGCCGGCAGCACGCCGGTCAAAACGGTTGCAATCGCACCAAGCTCGAGCACACCGGACAGCGGTTGCTCCGATACGGCGTCCTTGAGTTGCGAGCACAGCGTGATGATTTCGCGCGCCTGCGAAAGCAGGGCTGATCCCTGAGGGTTTAAGATTGGCGGGCGCCTGGAGCGGTCAAAGAGTTTAATGCCGAGTTCCGCTTCCATCGCCTTAACATGCAGGCTGATTGCCGATTGGGTGAGCCCAATCGCATTACCGGCCGCGGCGAATCCGCCGTGATCGGCGATGGCCACTAGAGTCTTGAGATAGCGTAGTTCCATTGGCGATGTTCGGTTGGATTGGCCCCGTAGATCGAGTCCGGCATAAGATAACATAATGAATTCTTATGTTAACTATTGTGATAATTCGATTTTCTAAAGTATTGGTGAGTAGTACACTACGCGCTGCCAAGCAGGGTGGTGTGTACATGCGTGGCATCGGGTAGGGGCGCGTACCCAGGCAGCCATGCCGGCGAGGCCGTGACTCAACCGTTGGCTGCCCTGCCATTTGGCCATACAGTGGGACCGGCGCGGCTAGGTACATCCGCCACCACATCGATTGTAGTTGTATAGGTTACATAAGAAGAGGAGCCGTTAAAGGTGATTACACATTTCCTTGTCCACGATAAGGCCGATACGGTGGGGGTTGTCGTGGTCGAAAACGTGCAGCCGGGACAGGCGTTGACGGGCTGGATCATGGAGACCGATGAAACCATTACCGTTAAGTCCATGGATACGATTCCACTCGGGCACAAGATCGCGCTTACTGACATAGAGGAGGGCGCCACACTTATAAAGTATGGGCATGATATCGGCCGTTCGGTTGCCAATATCGGCAAGGGGCACCATGTCCACGTACATAACGCCAAGACCAAGAGGTGGTAGCTATGGCAGCGCAATCATTCTGGGGCTATCGACGCGAGAACGGACGCGTCGGTATTCGCAATCATGTTGTTATCCTTCCGCTCGATGACCTGTCCAATGCTGCTTGCGAGGCAGTCGCTAATAATATAAAGGGCACCCTGGCCTTGCCACATGCCTACGGACGTTTGCAGTTCGGCGAAGACTTGGAACTGCACTTTCGCACCTTGATTGGAACCGGCAGTAATCCCAATGTGGCAGCATGCATCGTTATTGGTATCGAACCGAGTTGGACCGGTCGCATTGTCGATGGCATTGCCAAAACTGGCAAACCGGTCGAGGGCTTTAGTATTGAGGGCAATGGTGATCTCAATACGATTGCCGCCGCATCACGCAAGGCGCACGAATTCCTACAGCGGGCCTCCGAGCTTCGACGCGAGGAACGTTCAATAAGCGACCTATTTCTTTCGACGAAATGTGGTGAATCGGATACCACCTCAGGCTTGGCTTCTAACCCCACAGTTGGCGAGCTGATCGACAAGTTTGACGCGCTCGGCGTCACCGCTTGTTTTGGTGAGACCTCGGAGTTAACCGGTGCTGAAAAGGACTGTGCTGCTCGGGCAGCGACACCGGAAGTTGGAGAGAAATTCCTTAATACGTGGCAGGCCTACATGGACGAGGTAATCGAACCCAACAAAACGAGTGATCTCTCCGAATCACAACCTACGAAAGGCAACATTGCTGGCGGTCTTACAACGATCGAGGAAAAGGCGTTTGGTAATCTGCAGAAGATCGGTAAGCGCGCTAAGTTCATTGATGTGCTAGGGCCAGCGGAGGAACCTAATAAGGGTCCTGGTCTCTATTTCATGGACACCTCATCGGCGGCGGCGGAATGCGGCACACTGCAGGCGGCAGCCGGTTTCGTGGTGCACTTATTTCCTACTGGCCAAGGCAATGTCATCGGCAATCCTATAGAACCAGTTATCAAGTTGACCGCAAACCCACGAACGGCACGCACGATGCGCGAACATGTGGATCTTGACGTGTCCGGCATCCTACGGCGGGAGATGACGCTCGACGAAGCGGGCGATGCTTTGATCGATATTACGCTTCGAACTTGTAACGGGCGTCTGACCTGTGCCGAGGTACTAGGACATCGGGAGTTTGTGTTTACCAAACTCTACCGCAGTGCCTAGGCAACAGGTGATCTGCACGACTTAGGGCGACATGGGCACTACACTGAATGTGCAAGTGTGGCGTGGCACGGCACACGGGCAGTTCGTCTCTTATGAGGTGCCGCTAAGGGAAAATCAGACCGTACTCGACGTTATCACTTATATACAACGTTATCTCGACAGCACACTTAGCTATCGTTTCGCCTGCCGGGTAGGCGTGTGCGGTTCATGTGCAATGACCGTCGACGGCGTGCCACGTTGGACCTGCCGAACACATGTTCGGCAGGTAGCCAAGCGTGACCGATTA
>LXTK01000235.1 GCA_001643475.1 Proteobacteria bacterium SPGG2
CCACCGGGCGGCGGTATCTGGCGCTGCGTGCCGAGAGCGAGCAGTTCATGCAGCTTGTGCGCCGACTTAACACGGCGGCGCTGGCAGTGAAGCAGAACGACTCGCAGGCGCACAAGCAGGCCTTCGAGGAGGTACGGGACGCCATGAGACAGTCGGTCGAACGCATGGCCGAGGCTGCCGGCAGGACGAACGCCGAGCTTGCGCCTGCGTCGGAGGGTCCTAACATGGCGCGGCTGCCGGCGGATACAGGCAGTGGAACTGGGTGACATGACCCAGGGTTCAAAATGGAAGCAAAGGGCTCCCTGTGGGTCAGGAGGCATTCTTGAGCACATTTCGGAAGGTTATTGATATCGGCTTGCCATTCGTGGCGGTGGCCGCCATTTTGGGTGCGGTGCTTTTCGTGCGGGACAACCTCACCATACAAGTCGCGATTGTGGGCCTTGGCATGGTGGCGCTCGAGATGGGCACCTGGAAGTTGCGCCAACAGGTGTTGACGAACAAGCGCAAGGACCTTGCCTTGCGGGCGGAGGGTGACCAGTTCCTCAAGCAGTTACGCGAGCTCCATGCGGCCGCGACAGCGATGAAGGAAAACGACTCGGCTGAGCGCCATCAGGCCTTCGACGACGCGCGTGACGCCATGCGACAGTGCGTCGAACGCATCGCCGCGATGGCCGGCAAGACAGACACCGAACGGGCCTCTGAGCGGGACCCAGGCGAGCACCAGCGTACCGCCTAGCACCCGTTCCAACCGAACCCTGGCCCTTGAGCCACTCTGACCGGCCGATTACCCGCACAAATCCACCGTTTATGCCGAGGATGGGGCTGGCATGGTTTGTGCTGGTTAGAAAATGGCTTTTCTTGCAGCGGGAGCTCCCAACGACGAACAGGTCGTGGGAGTTTTTTAGGGGTGTAGGCAGCATGCGATAGACACAAACAGGTTTTACGCTGATCGAGCTTTTGGTTGTGGTTACCATAATCGGGGTCTTAGCGGCGATCGCAATTCCGGCCTATTCGGATTACTCACTGCGCGGCAAGGTGTCGGAAGCCGCCAGTCTCATCGGTCCGGCCAAGACTGCCGTCGATATGGCCCATTCAGAGGGGTTTTCGCTTGGCAGCATACCCTCCTACGTAAGTATTGGCCTGCAGGCGCCGACGAGTTACAAAGCCAAATATGTTTCGAGCGTAGCGGTCAATGGTGACGGTAGGATTACGGCTACGCTGTCGAACGACGTCAAGCTGGGGGAGGTGGCCAATGGTACCCTGATCTACTCGCCAATCTTTGAGGGTGGCAACTTGAGTTGGTCGGTGAGTTGTAGCTTTGCCACTCGATATTGCCCCAGATCTTAGAGCCTTTGCAATCTACCCGGGGCCGCTCGTAAACCCTCATCCACACCGGGTGCCAAATGACAAAGGACTGCCGAGTGGCAGCCCTTTGCAATTTGGTGGAGGCGGCGGGAATCGAACCCGCGTCCGCAAGTCCTCCGCCGTCCGGTTCTACATGCGTAGTCTGCCTATGATTTAACCTGCCAGCTTCCGACAGACGGGAATGCTGGCCGGCTGAGCCTGCTTGAGTTTAACGCACCGTTAACAGGCACAACGCTACGCGGTTCTGCGTGCATCGACCCCTTGGCTCCCAGCCCACAGACAAACCGGGAAAGAGGCTAGCGGGGACTAAGCCGCTAGGGCGTAGTTGTCGTCGTTGGCAACTATCAGTTTGCAGCTGGATTTACGAGGAACTCTGCACCTCGGCATGCCCCGAAGGTTTCGCGACCCACGTCGAAGCCGTGTCGCCCCCGTATTCACCATGGACAACCTGTGGTTATCCATGGTGCCCTTACTATGGTAGGGGCGATACTCGCTATAAACAAGGGGGTCGATGGCCGACTAGCCTCTTACACTTTTCAACGCTCGCCGCTGTTCGCGTTCCGTTTCTCGCTGCTTGATTGATGCGCGCTTGTCGTATTGGCGCTTGCCTTTGGCGAGCGCAATTTCAAGTTTGGCACGACCCTTCTTCCAATAAAGTGCCAGCGGCACTAGCGTATAGCCGCGGCGTTCCACGGCGCCGATCAGTTTGCGGATCTCTTGTCGGTGTAAAAGCAACTTGCGGGTTCGTCGGGGATCTGGCTTCACATGCGTTGAGGCGGATGACAATGGCGAGATATGGGCGCCGACGAGGAATACTTGCCCGTCTTTGATATTGACGTAGCCTTCTTTTAGTTGCGCATGACCAGCTCGAAGGCTTTTGACTTCCCAGCCCAGCAGTGAAATGCCGGTTTCGAACCGCTGCTCGATGAAATAATCGTGCCGCGCCTTCTTGTTGAGAGCGATGGTGTGTCCCGATGCCTTGGTAGTTTTGGATTGCATGGAAGCAGTCACGACTAAATCTCGTACATTCAAACACAGTTTAACTGCTAAAAGAATCGTTTGGGCGCGCGTGCTAAACTGCTAGTAATCTAGATCACATTGTTTTCCACAGATCCAAGATAGCAACCCCCGCACTTGTGACTAACTGAGCCTGGGATGAAGGATCTTGGCATTTCGCAAGATTAAAGGCGGCGATCGTAAGTGGCGCGGGTGCGTGGTTATGAGAGATTGCTTCGGTTCTGTCTTTTAAATATTGGCGCTTTTCGTTCACCATTGTGGGCGAAATCAAGAATCTTGGACCCTTCGATTTACTGCAAACTCTAACAGCTGAGTTGCTGCTACCGATGAGTGGTATGCTGATTGCGTTGCCTGCGGGTTGGGTTTTGGGAACAGATTCTTCCCGTACTGAGCTCAAATTGCATTCGCCGTGCGCTTATGATTCATGGTCATGGTGTGTGCGTGTTGTTACCCCGGCCCTAATACTTATCGTACTTGTCAATATTCAGAGTTTAGTTCTGTGACTGCAATTAATAGGTCGGCCCTTGTTCCCTATAGCGCACAGGAAATGTCTGCGCTTGTAGTAGATATCGAGTCGTACCCAAGATTCTTGCCTTGGTGTAAAGGCGCTCGAATCCTGTCACAGAATGCCAAAGAAACAATTGCGTGTCTGGACATTGCCTATCAAGGCATTCACAAGAGCTTCACGACCCGCAATGAACGAAAGGGACACGAAGCTATCGAGATGTACCTTGTGAAGGGACCGTTTAGCCACTTGCACGGAATTTGGGAGTTCCGACAGCTTGAGGATGCCGCAAGTAAGATCTCACTTAGTTTAGAATTCGCTTTTCCCGATAAAATGCTTGACGTTGCTTTTAAACCAGCATTCATAGGAGTTGCCAACGGGCTTGTCGATAGTTTTACGAAAAGAGCGATAGATTTGTATGGCAGTCGCGAGTAAGAGTGGTAGAAACGTGACGATCGAGGTCGCTTATGCAGCCTCTATACGCGAACAGGTGGTCGTTTCGTTTAACATTCCGCTTGGTAGTACGGTGGAACACGCGATTCGTGTCTCAGGCATACTAGATCGCTTTCCGCACATCGACCTCAGTGCCGATGTAGTTGGGATCTTCGGCCAGCGTGCAAGCTTGAAAGATACGGTTTCCAATGGAGATCGAGTTGAGATCTATCGATCGTTGGTCATCGACCCCAAGCAGGCTCGTAAATGCCGTGCTGGCCAGGCGCGGAAACCCAAAGATAAGCGGCGTTAGCTGCCGACGCAGGGTTACGTTCCCTTTTCGGTTTCGACTGTACTCGGTGCAACGTCGCCGCGGATTTCCACTAGCGCATCGCCCTTAAAAAAAACGCTCAATATACGTCGCTCTGGCCCCTTATTACGCGACAGGCGGGAATAATAGTAATCCCAACGATCCTGGTGAAACGGGTCTTCGATCAGCGGTGTGCCTAGTATAAAGCGGACTTGTCGACGGGGCATGCCGATCTTGAGCTGGTCGATCATCTTTTGAGTGACTACATTGCCTTGCTGAACCTCAGGCCGGTAAATACCCTTACATGCTGTGACAAGCCATAACGTGAGCAAAACGCTCAAAATTCCAATCAGGGGTTTGGTCATTACATTACGGACAGGGGTCGCTTACACTCATGCATCATAGCCCACACACGATTCTCCGTACACCGTATCCGCTCGGGTTGACGAGGTATGCCATGACAAGTAGCGCTGAACTCAAGAGGGCTGGCCTAAAGGCAACGCTGCCGCGACTAAAGATACTCGGGATTCTAGAGGACTCTAAAGACCCGCATCTGACCGCTGAGGATATCTACAAGAGGTTGTTGAGCATGGGTGAGGAAGTAGGTCTTGCCACGGTCTACCGTGTGCTCGCCCAATTCGAAACGGCCGGTCTCGTCATCCGTCATAACTTCGAAGGTGGTCGTTCGGTGTTTGAGATCAACCATGGCGGGCATCACGACCATATGGTTTGTGTTAGCTGTGGAAAGGTGTTTGAGTTCTGCGACAGTGCGATCGAGCAACGCCAACGCAAAGTAGCGGAGAACGCTGGGTTCATTATGGAAGATCACACGCTTTACTTGTACGGCGTGTGCGAAGGGATGAGAAGCCGGGGGAAATGTTCCAAGCAATAATGAGCTAACTTTAATCTTTCCGATTAAGCTCCAACAAAACTGCGGTCTCATCGCAGTTGTTGAATTTGTAGCATTTGACACAGACTCCCCACACCTTTTCCGGTAAGGAACCTTTCGATACCGTCCTGAAACCGAGTTTATGGAAAAACCCTGGTGCGTAGGTCAGTGCCATCAGCCGACTTAGCCTGATAGTTCGTGCTTCTGTCACGATTCGCTTGACCAATAAATGACCTAGGCCGCGGCCCTTAAAGTCCTCCGCCACAACAAGGCTACGTACCTCACCTAGGTGTTCGGTGAAGATTTCTAAGGCCCCGCAGACAGCGATCTTGCCCTCCAGTTCGGCCACGAAGAAATCACGCAGGTGCCGATAAAGATTGCCCATCGTCCGCGGTAGTAATTCACCCTGACTTGCATAGACTTCCAGCATCTCGTGGATATCTGGTACATCCGAGATCACGGCGGGGCGTATGTGTGGCGCCAGTTGCTCCGTTGCTTGGCGAGTATCAGGCTGAGACACAGTCGATACCTTGGGCGCGAGCAAGCATATCCTGGGCGTGTGCCATGGTCTGTGCGCTGATTTCTATGCCCCCTATCATGCGTGCGATCTCCTCGACGCGCGTGTCCGCGGAAAGTTGTGTAACTTGAGTTAGGCTGGTCGCGTTTTGATTAGTCTTGCTCACGCACAGATGATGATTGCCAAGGGCCGCCACTTGGGCGAGATGCGTTATGCACAGCACCTGGCGGGCCGCGCCGAGTATACGTAGTTGTTGGCCAACTATTTCGGCAATACGCCCGCCGATACCGACATCAACTTCATCGAAAATCAATGATGGGATACCCCCAGCCCCAGCCACCACCACCTGAAGGCCGAGGCTGATGCGCGATAATTCGCCGCCAGAGGCGACTTTGGTAAGGGGGCGTAGCGGCTGTCCGGCGTTCGCACTTACCAAGAACTGTACACGTTCTAGGCCAACTGCACTGATACTACCATCTGGTAGTGACTCAAGATGTACCTCGAAACAGCCACCGGCCATCCCTAAGTTCTGCATCTGTTGAGTGACCGCTTTTGACAGCTCACGTGCTGCCACTTTCCGCTTCTTCGATATATGTTCGGCTAGCGTCATATAGGTCGCCCGCGCTGTCTCAATACTTTCATTAAGCTTTGTCAGATTCAGGTCGAAATCTTCGAGATCGTCCAACTCTGTGCGCAATTGTTCCAACACCCCTGGCAATTCCTCAAGCCGTACATGATGCTTACGTCCAAGGTCGTGCATTGAGACCAGGCGTTGATCGATCCATTGCAGACGCTGCGGATCGAGGTCGAGCGTATCCTGATAGCGATGCAGTTGCGAAGCAACTTCGTCTATCTGCACCGAGGCATCGTTTAGCAAGTTGGCCAGCTGGTGCAAATTCGTATCGTATCGGGAGAGTTGCTCCAAGCTATTAATCGCACGTGCGAGCATAAACGAAACTGACCTTTCTTCGTCGTCGTAAAGCGAGTGAGCAATGGCTTTAACTCCGTCTAGCAACTCAGCGCCATTGGCGAGACGTGTCTGCTCTTCTTCGAGTTGTTGTACTTCGTCGATCTGTAATCCAAGCTCTTCGAGTTCCTGCACCTGGTAGCGGAGTAAATCGATCCGTGCGCTGCGATCAGCCGACTGGCGTTGTAGAGTCTCCAAGCGTGATGCAAGCGATCCAAGTGTATGGTGATGCTGAGAGAGTTCCTTCACTGATGTGGTTAGATTCGCATAATCATCGAGGAGTTGACGTTGTCCATCCCGCCGTAGCAGGGATTGATGTTCGTGTTGACCGTGGATGTCCACCAGGCGCTCACCTAGTTCGCGAAGCATCTGCATAGGCACTGGCCGACCATTGATAGATCCGCGAGATGGCTGGTTGGCGCTGACCAACCGTCGTGCAACACACTCTCCATCTTCGAACAGATCATGTTGTTCGAGCCACGCGGCAGCATCTTCTTGTGGGTGCAGGTCAAAGCTCGCAATAACCTCCGCCCGCTCACAACCGTGACGGATGCTGGTAGCCTCGGCACGAGCCCCCAACGCGAAAATAAGGGCATCGATCAATATAGATTTGCCCGCACCTGTTTCCCCTGTCAGTACGGTGAATCCGCGGTCGAAAGATAACTCGAGCCTCGGCACGATAGTAAAATCACGGATGTAGAGATGACTTAACATTCAGAACTTACCGCCCCAGTGGAGTTTCGTTCGCAATACATCATAATGATTGCGTCCGCTGGGGTGCCACAGACAAATAGAGTGCTGGGCGCGACGAACCGATATGCGGTCTTCGTCTTGCAGCGGATAGTTTAACTGTCCATCCAAGGTTACATGGGCACGCTGATCTTTTGTGCGGGTCATTACAATCTCAACCACACTGTCGCTACTTACCACGATGGGTCGATCGCTAAGCGTGTGTGGGCAAATAGGTACCAATACTATCGCTGAGAGCGTCGGGTGCAAAAGCGGCCCACCGGCAGATAGGGCATAGGCAGTGGAACCAGTCGGGGTGGCAATGATAATACCGTCGGCCGCCATCCCATTTACGAATTCACCATCGAGATAAGTCTCAAACTCGATCAAGCGTGCTAACTGACTCTTGTTGACGATAACGTCGTTGAACGCGTTCGAATTGTGCACGATCTTGCCCTGGCGTTGGATCGTGGCCGAAAGCATGAAACGTTGCTCCATCTCGTAGTCACCATCCAACATTCTGCCGATGTCGGGGAGCATGTTCTCCGCGGGAATGTCGGTGAGAAAGCCCAGTCGACCAAGATTGACACCGATCAGCGGTACCCGCCAATCGGCAAGATTTCGCGCCACATTTAGCAGCGTGCCATCACCGCCAATAACGATTGCGAGGTCGATTTGTTTACCGATATCCGCAATTGGCAGACTATCGGGGGCAGGTTTGTCGACGAGCTTCGCCGTGGCCTCATCGAGCAGAACATTGTATTTTCGGCTTCGTAGAAATTTGCAAAGCCGGGTTATCTCACCGCCACTTGCCCTACTGCCGTATTTTCCGAACAACCCGATGGTTTTGATGTCAGCGCCCATGGGCGACCTCATGATGACTCGACGCTAAACTAACACGGGGCGCTAATAGCGCCAATCAGCCCTAACCATGGACCAACGGCGTTCTCTACGCACGCGAGACGCCTCCGGGGCTAATGGTTGGACTCGAGTATCGAGCAAACCAAGGACGCCTCTCAGCTTGAGATTTGGCACTCGATCACCTAGAGTGCTAATCCTGAAAAGGCAACGTAGACCGAGATGCCGGACTTACTCAGACGCGCTGAATTTTTGCTCAAGATACTGGTAGAGCGCTATATCGCTGAGGGACAACCCTTGGGCTCGCGGACGTTGGCCAAACAGTCAGGGCTTGACCTTAGCCCCGCCACGATCCGCAATGCGATGGCCGATCTCGAAGACATGGGGTTGGTGAAGTCGCCCCACACCTCGGCGGGACGGGTTCCAACTCAACTCGGTTACCGAGTGTTTATCGATAGTCTGCTGACCGTGCAGCCACTGAACGCTGAAACAATTCGCCAGGTCGAGGGCGAGTTCGTGGTTGGCACCGACCCCCAAAAGTTGGTGGAGACTACGTCCCTTCTATTGTCTGAGGTGACGAAACTGGCGAGCCTTGTTGTGGTGCCGCGACGAGAAGAGCAGCTGGTTTTCCGTCAGCTCGATTTTGTTGGTCTTTCAGGATGTCGCATCCTCGTCATTCTGGTTACGGAAGACGGGCAAGTCCAAAACCGGATCATAGACACAGAGCGAGGCTACTCGCCGGCCGAACTTGTACACGCCGCCAATTACTTCAATGACAAATATGGTGGCGTTGCTATTAGTGAGGTCAAGCACATTCTCTTAGCAGATATGCAAAGGACCACCGAAGAAATGCAGCGCATGATGGAGCTGGCACTCGAGATGACTCGCAAAATGTTTGTTGAGCCGACTGATGAGGGTGATGATCTGCTAGTGAGTGGCGAGTCTAATCTTATGGATTTTCCCGAGCTTGGCGATATTCAAAAGCTGCGCAAGCTGTTCGATGCCTTTACCGCTAAACGCGATCTAGTGCACCTGCTGGATCGGAGCATGCGCGCTGGCGGGGTCAAGATTTTTATTGGTCGCGAGTCCGGTTACGAGGCGCTCAAAGACTGTAGTGTGGTGGTGGCGCCGTATATGGTTGATGGGCAGGTAGTAGGTACTCTCGGCGTAATCGGGCCAACCCGCATGCCCTACGAACACATTATTCCTTTTGTCGATGTGACCGCCAAGCTGTTGGGTGGCGCGTTGTCCTCCATAGGGCGTTAAGCCCTAAATTCTGTTGCGTCCTCGCATCGAATGCGATGCGGGGCCATGCTTGAAAACCACAAGCCCGCCCCCATATAAAATACTTCTGTCCTTGGACGGGGGGAGGGTTGTATGAGCCGGAAAAAGCAAGTAGGGGACACGCCGGCAGTTTCCAAGACCGCAAAGCCAAAGAAACAGGCCCGACCAGATGCGAAGGCTGGGCCGCAAGCTGACGTGGGCCCCAAAGCCGATACCCCGTCTGACGCTGATATTATTAGCCAACTGCAGGCCGAACTCGAAGCGGCGCACGCAAAAGCGGCAGAGGACCTCGATAAATTTCTGAGAGCCAAAGCAGAGACAGAAAATGTCCAGCGTCGAGCTCAGGTCGAGGTCGGCAACGCGCGCAAGTACGGTATTGAGCGATTTGCAGCTGAACTACTGGCAGTTTGCGACAGTCTCGAACTGGCGCGTACCGTCGATAGCCAGCAAGAGAACCGGAGCGCCCTCGAGCAGATGCACGAGGGGTTGGATCTCACGCTCAAATTGCTGGATAGCGCATTCCAGAAGTTCTCCTTGACGGTAATCGACCCCCAGGGCGAGAAATTTGACCCGGAAAAACACCAGGCCATGAGCATGGTGGAGAATGACGAGATTGCCCCTGGCTATGTGATCCAGGTGGTGCAGAAAGGCTACCTGCTGCACGATCGCCTGCTACGTCCAGCCATGGTGTTGGTGGCTAAGGCGCGCGAGGCAGAGGGCTCGGGCGGAGCCGCTTGAAATAGTCCGAATGGGCCCCATTTCATCCCCATAACTCGTGGGTGATCCTTGGTGGGGTGTGAACTTGCAGAGGAAACGAACATGGCAAAAATTATTGGCATCGATTTGGGAACGACTAACTCCTGCGTGGCGATCATGGAGGGGAGCAAGGCCCGTGTGATCGAGAACAGCGAGGGCGATCGTACTACTCCATCGATTGTCGCGTTCACTGACGACAACGAAGTCGTCGTCGGTGCGGCTGCGAAACGGCAGGCCATTACCAATCCCCATAACACGATATTTGCGGCCAAGCGACTCATCGGGCGCCGTTACGATGAGGATGTTGTGCAGCGGGATATCAAGCTAATGCCCTACAAGATCGTAAAAGCCAAGAACGGGGATGCCTGGGTCGAAATAAAAGGTAAGCAAATGGCGACTCCTGAAATCTCGGCCCGCGTCTTACAGAAGATGAAGAAAGCGGCTGAAGATTATCTGGGCGAGCAAGTCAAAGAAGCGGTTATCACCGTCCCTGCCTACTTCAATGATTCACAGCGCCAGGCGACTAAGGATGCAGGACGCATCGCTGGACTCGACGTCAAACGCATTATCAACGAGCCGACGGCGGCTGCGCTTGCCTTTGGTATGGATAAGAAAGAGGGCGATCGCAAGATAGCGGTGTATGACTTGGGCGGCGGCACATTTGATATCTCTATAATCGAAATTGCCAACGTGGATGGCGAGCATCAGTTCGAGGTGCTATCTACGAACGGTGACACTTTCCTTGGTGGCGAAGATTTCGATCGGCATCTAATCGACTATCTTGTAGATGAGTTTAAGAAAGACAACGGTATCGATCTACAAAACGATCCCTTAGCGCTTCAACGCCTGAAGGATGCGGCCGAAAAGGCCAAAGTCGAGTTGTCATCGGCGCAGCAAACAGAGGTTAACCTACCCTATATAACCGCCGACGCCAGTGGGCCTAAACATCTGCATATAAAGGTCACACGCGCCAAGCTCGAGGCATTAGTGGAGGATTTGATCGTGCGTACGATTGAGCCCTGCAAGATTGCACTTAAGGATGCCGGGCTTAAGGCGAGTGAAATTGAGGACGTGATCCTAGTCGGTGGGCAGAGCCGAATGCCCAAGGTTCAAGAGGTGGTAAAGGATTTCTTTGGCAAAGAGCCGCGTAAGGACGTGAATCCGGATGAGGCCGTGGCCGTGGGAGCTGCCATACAAGGTGGTGTGCTCGGTGGCGATGTGAAGGACGTACTGTTGCTGGATGTGACACCGCTTTCGTTGGGCATCGAGACACTGGGTGGTGTCATGACCAAGTTGATCCAAAAAAATACGACCATCCCGACTAAAGCCAATCAGACTTTTTCGACGGCAGAAGACAATCAGACCGCTGTCACCGTACATGTGTTGCAGGGTGAGCGTGAAATGGCGGCCGGTAACAAATCATTGGGTAAGTTTGATTTAACCGAGATTCCGCCTGCGACGCGTGGATTGCCGCAAATCGAAGTGACGTTTGATCTCGATGCGAACGGCATCCTACACGTGTCGGCCAAGGACAAGGCTACCGGCAAGGAGAACAAGATCGTAATCAAGTCGAGCTCTGGGTTAAGCGAAGCCGAGATCGAACAAATGGTCAATGATGCTGAGGCCCATGCCGAGGAAGACAAGAAGGCACGGGAGTTGGTAGAAGCGCGCAATCAGGCAGACGCTATGATTCATGGTGTGCGAAAGTCTATGAGTGAGATCGGTGATAAGCTGGATGTTGACGAAAAGGAAAAGATAGAATCCGCTATTAAGGACCTTGAATCGGTGGTGAAGGACGACGACAAGGCCGCCATCGAGCAGAAGACTCAGACGCTAACCGAGGCCAGTCATAAGATGGCCGAGCAAATGTATGCACAAGCCAGTGAAGCAGAGGCCACTGCGAGTGCCGAGGCCGAAACGAGCAGCGGTGAATCAAAGGATGACAATGTCGTCGATGCGGAATTTGAGGAAGTAAAGGACGATAAAGGCAAGAAGTAATTCCGGTCGCGGTGTGGCCCGTCGTTTGCATTCGCCCCGTCACGCCTGAAGCGCGTTGCTACATTTCGTGCGGCACGGTCTGCTCTAGATCGATGCCGTCGTTGTTTTTTGCATGCAATTGATACCATGTCACAGCGGGATTACTACGAGGTCTTGGGCGTACCTAAAAACGCCTCAGAAGCTGAGATCAAAAAGGCCTATCGCCGGTTGGCGATGAAGCAGCACCCTGACCGCAATCCCGGTGACAAAGATGCCGAGGCCAAGTTCAAAGAGGCCAATCAGGCCCACGAGATCCTAACCGACCCCCAAAAACGTGCCGCCTACGATCAGTTCGGTCATGCGGGTATCGATCCGTCCATGGGTGCCGGTGGATTTCACGGGA
The DNA here is from genome assembly GCA_001643475.1 of Proteobacteria bacterium SPGG2. Lineage (GTDB taxonomy): Bacteria > Pseudomonadota > Gammaproteobacteria > Acidiferrobacterales > SPGG2 > SPGG2. Next base: position 12,010 of record LXTK01000235.1, read on the forward strand.
CGACTGCTGCGGGCGGCTTCGCCGACATCTTTGGCGATGTCTTTGGTGACATCTTTGGTTCCAGTCGACGTGCTGGGCCTAGCGTCCGTCGCGGCGCTGATCTGCGCTATAGCCTAGTGTTAACCTTGGAGCAAGCGGTGCATGGCGCCACCGTCAAAGTTCAGGTCCCCGCTTTAGATAGATGCGAAACCTGTCATGGCACTGGCGCCAAGGCGGGCACTTCACCCGAGGCCTGCTCCACTTGTGGCGGTCATGGTCAAGTGCGCATGCAGCAAGGATTCTTCTCGATCCAACAGACCTGTCCCAACTGTCGCGGCACTGGCAAGGTCATTGCCCAACCCTGTAGCGAGTGCCGTGGGCAAGGCCGTGTCAAACATACGAAGACACTGTCGGTTAAGGTTCCAGGCGGCGTTGATGAGGGTGATCAGATTCGGTTAGCGGGCGAAGGCGAGGCTGGTGAACACAACGGGCCGCCAGGCGATCTTTATGTCGAAGTCCGCGTCAAGCCGCATGAGATCTTCAAGCGCGATGGTGATGATTTGTATTACGAGACGCCGGTGAGCTTCGTCACCGCAGCCCTTGGGGGTGAGCTAGAAATCCCAACCCTGGATGGTCGAGCCAGTCTCAAGATTCCCGCCGAGACGCAAACCGAGCGCCTGTTTCGACTGCGGGGCAAAGGGGTAAAGAATGTCCGCAGCAAGCATGTTGGCGATCTCTATTGTCGCCTGAGCATCGAAACCCCGATTAAGTTGACGGATAAGCAAAAGGCACTTCTGCGTGAATTTGACACCGTAATGCGACGCGATGGTAGCCGCCATAATCCACGCGAGGAATCCTGGCTTAGCAAAATCAGGACGTTCTTGAGCAAATAGTCTAACTTCGCAGTCGGGGTGGTCCGCATTAGCGTGGCCACCGTAAATCATTTATCCTCGTACACAAAATTCACCGCCGAGGGGATGTATGATCAGGGCCGCTGTTACCGGTGCCGCCGGGAGAATGGGTCGCAGTGTTATCGCAGCTGCGGTGCAAGCCCAAGACATCAAGATCACCGCCGCATTCGAGCGTGCGGATAGCAATGCTGTCGGGGTTGATGCCGGTGAGCTGGCGGGGGTGGGGCGTCTTGACGTACCGGTGAGCACTACCGCGAGTGACGCAGACTTTGAGGTCTTAATAGATTTTTCTTATCCCGACGCCATACTGAGCTACATAGATTATTGCTGCCAAGCCGGAAAATGTATGGTAATCGGCACCACCGGCTTCGATGAGCCCCAGCGGCAGCGAATCGTCGACGCCGCGTCTAACATAGCCATCGTGCTTGCCCCTAATATGAGTGTGGGCGTCAATCTTTGTTTTCGGCTGCTGGATATCGCCGCGCGCACGCTCGGTGATGACGTGGATATTGAGGTGATCGAGGCGCACCACCGACATAAGAAAGACGCCCCATCGGGAACGGCGATCCGTATGGGTGAGGTGCTGGCGAGTGCGCTCGGGCGCGATCTGCAGGAATGCGCCGTCTATGGCCGGCAGGGCATTACCGGCGAACGTCCGCGCAAACAGATTGGGTTCCTAACCATTCGTGCTGGCGAAATCGTGGGCGAGCATACCGTTTTATTCGTAGATGACGCTGAGCGGGTCGAGATCTCACACCGGGCGCAGAGTCGAACGACGTTCGCCAACGGTGCCCTACGAGCGGCGCGTTGGCTGCGCAATCAGGACAAAGGTTTATTCGATATGCAGGACGTACTCGGCTTGCGTTGATTTTGGGCCGCCGGTTACGTAAGATTCTCGGCCAACCAAGACTATGCCTGGCGTTTACGCATGCTAAAAAAGCGGGAGCCGCAAAATGCGTCTCCCGCTTTCGTATATCTGTCTTTGGGATCCCTTATCTTTGTGTCGTGCGGCCGAGGAGATTAACGGTTGACACAGCTGGCCACGCTCGCGCTTGAAGACGGTTCTTTGTTTACGGGGATATCTATCGGTGTTCCCGGGCAAGCAGTGGGCGAGGTGGTGTTTAACACTGCCATGACTGGCTATCAGGAGATTCTTACAGACCCTTCCTACGCTAAACAGATTGTAACCCTCACGTATCCCCACATCGGCAACACCGGCACTAACGCGGAGGATATGGAGTCTGCCGCTGTGTTCGCAGCGGGGCTCGTGATCAGAGATTTGCCGTCTATCCATAGCAACTGGCGGGTTGATCGATCGTTGGCGGCATTCTTGCGCGAACAAAAAGTGGTGGCCATTGCTGGTATTGACACCCGTCGACTCACACGATTGCTCCGTGAAAAGGGCGCGCAAAATGGTTGTATCGTTACCGCTGGCCAGTCCCGCCGGATCAACAAGCGCGCTGCCGTACGCGCAGCACAATCGTTTGCCGGACTAAAAGGCATGGATCTGGCTCAAGTTGTGAGCACAAAAGAACCCTATGAATGGACTGAAGGCAGTTGGCAGATTGGACGTGGCTTTCGCAGCCCACCGGTGACGCGATTTCGTGTAGTTGCCTATGATTTCGGTATCAAACGCAATATTCTGCGCATGCTGACAGATCGCGGCTGCGCGGTCACGGTTGTACCGGCAAAGATCAGCGCAGCACAGGTATTGGCGCTCAAGCCTGACGGCGTGTTTTTGTCTAACGGTCCGGGCGATCCCGAACCGTGTACCTACGCCATTGAGTCAGTCGCGACGCTTGTGGATCGGGGTGTCCCTACCTTCGGTATCTGCCTCGGTCATCAGCTACTAGCACTCGCGGCTGGCGCGCGTACCCTAAAGATGAAGTTCGGCCATCATGGGGCGAACCACCCCGTTTTAGAACTGGATACGGGCCGCGTGCTAATCACCAGCCAGAATCACGGTTTCGCGGTCGATAGTGCCGACTTACCGCAAACGCTACGAGTGACGCATCGCTCGTTGTTCGACGACTCCATTCAGGGTTTGGTCCACACGGATAGGCCGGCGTTTTCTTTTCAAGGTCACCCAGAGGCGAGCCCTGGCCCACAAGATATCAACGGCATTTTCGATCGCTTTATTGATTTGATGGAGAAACAGCTGCAGGTTTCGAGAAACAAGATGCAACGGAGTAAAGAAGGCATAGCCAAAAACTTGTGACGTGGACGTTTTCGTAACTTGTACTTTGGACCTTGCCACTTGTATCTGAAGTTATTCTTATGCCTAAACGTAACGACATAGAAAGCATTCTCGTTATTGGTGCGGGGCCGATCATCATCGGCCAAGCATGCGAGTTTGACTATTCAGGCACACAGGCGTGCAAGGCGTTGAAGGAAGAGGGATATCGAGTGATCTTGGCGAACTCAAATCCGGCCACGATTATGACCGACCCCGACGTCGCCGATGCCACCTATATCGAACCCATCGACTGGGTCACGCTTGCCAAGATTATCGCTAAAGAAAAGCCTGACGCCGTGTTACCGACGATGGGTGGGCAAACGGGTCTCAACTGCGCACTGGATCTGGATCGCCAAGGTGTACTCGAAGAACATGGCGTGAAGATGATCGGCGCCACCCGTGCGGCTATCGACAAGGCGGAGGACCGGGAGCTTTTCAAAAAGGCGATGCAGAAGATCGGACTAGAAACCGTGCGTGGTGCCATCGCCCATAGTATGGAAGCAGCGCATCAGGTCCAGGGCATGATCGGTTTTCCAGTGATTATTCGGCCGTCATTTACCTTGGGTGGTAGTGGCGGTGGCATTGCCTACAACAAAGAGGAATTCGTCAGTATCTGTGAGCGTGGTATGGATGCATCCCCCACCAACGAGTTGCTCATCGAGGAGTCGATTATTGGTTGGAAAGAATACGTAATGGAAGTGGTCCGTGATCGTAATGACAACTGCATTATTATTTGTTCTATCGAGAATTTCGATGCAATGGGGATCCATACCGGCGATTCTATTACGGTTGTTCCGGCGCAGACCCTGACCGACAAAGAGTATCAGTTGATGCGAAACGCAAGTATCGCGTGCTTGCGCGAGATCGGTGTCGATACTGGTGGGTCCAACGTACAGTTTGCGATCAATCCAGACAATGGCCGCATGATCATTGTCGAGATGAATCCACGGGTATCACGATCCTCGGCCCTGGCGTCAAAGGCGACCGGCTTTCCGATCGCCAAGGTCGCTGCCAAGCTGGCCATTGGTTACACGCTCGATGAACTCAAGAACGATATCACGGGTGGCGCGATGCCGGCTTCATTCGAGCCAACTATCGACTATGTGGTTACCAAGGTACCGCGTTTTACGTTTGAGAAGTTCCCGAAAGCCGACCCTCGCCTAACGACCCAAATGAAGTCCGTGGGCGAGGTCATGGCGATCGGCCGCACGTTCCAGGAGTCACTGCAAAAGGCACTGCGAAGTCTCGAAATCGGCAGCTACGGTCTCGAGCCATGTGTTGATGCCGATGCCGATGCAGAGCAGGTCGAAGCACGTTTAATACAAGAGTTGCGAGCGCCAGGGGCGGACCGCTTGTGGTACATCGCGGATGCCTTTCGGGCTGGCATGTCATTGGACGATATTTATAGGCTGACGCATATCGATCGTTGGTTTTTGGCGCAGTTGTCTGAACTCGTAGAAGTGGAACGGGACATCGCTTGTCACGCAGGCCGTAAGCTTACCCGCGACAAGGTATGGGCTTGGAAAGCCAAAGGCTTTTCCGATAGACGGCTTGCGACGCTGTTAAATACGACGGAGGAGAAGCTTCGTCGTCAGCGTCACAAACTAGGTGTGCGCCCGGTCTACAAACGGATCGATTCCTGTGCGGCCGAGTTTGCGGCAACCACTGCATATATGTATTCCACTTACGACGAAGAGTGCGAGGCGCTTCCTGAGGAGCGTGACAAAATCATGGTGTTAGGCAGCGGCCCTAATCGTATCGGCCAAGGCATAGAGTTTGATTATTGTTGTGTGCATGCTGCGTTTGCAATGCGTGAAGACGGCTATCAAACAATTATGGTCAATTGCAACCCAGAAACTGTGTCTACTGATTACGACACATCAGACCGACTCTATTTCGAGCCGCTGACACTCGAGGATGTGCTTGAGATCATTCATGTGGAAAGGCCGACCGGGGTGATCGTCCAGTATGGTGGGCAGACACCGCTAAAGCTTGCCGCAGGCCTTGCGGCCGCTGGTGTTCCTATTGTTGGCACGACTCCCGATTCCATCGACTTGGCTGAAGACCGCGCACGTTTTCAGCGCCTGTTGAAACGTCATGGGTTGTTACAGCCACCCAATCGTACAGCGAGAACGGCTAAGCAAGCGGTAATGCTGGCGAAAAGAATCGGTTTCCCCTTAATAGTGCGGCCCTCATATGTGTTGGGTGGACGTGCGATGCAAATCGTATACAGCCAAGAAGAACTAGAAACGTATATAGGTAAGGCGGTAAGCGTTTCGGAGGACTCGCCTGTACTGTTGGACAAATACTTAAGCGATGCTATCGAGGTAGACGTCGATGCTATTAGCGATGGCGAACAGGTGGTTATAGGCGGGATCATGGAGCATATCGAGGAGGCTGGCGTGCATTCCGGCGATTCGGCGTGTTCGCTCCCTCCTTTCAGTCTTTCAAAGAAAGTACAAAATGAATTGCGAAGTCAGACCGTGCAGCTGGCACAAGCTCTCAAAGTAATAGGTTTGATGAATGTGCAGTTTGCGGTGAAGAACGGTGACGTATATGTTTTGGAAGTGAATCCGCGTGCCTCACGTACTATTCCTTATGTTTCTAAGGCGATAGGGCGGCCGCTCGCGAAGATCGCGGCACGCTGCATGGTTGGCCGCACGCTAAAGGATCAGGGCATAGTTGCGGAAACGGTACCTTCTTATTATTCCGTTAAGGAAGCGGTATTTCCCTTCATAAAATTCCCAGGCGTCGATACGGTTCTCGGGCCTGAGATGCAATCGACGGGTGAGGTGATGGGAACAGGTCGAAGTTTCGGCGAAGCGTTTTCTAAATCGCAGTTGGCGGCTGGATACGCGATACCGCGAGCAGGGTGTATGCTTATCAGCGTGCGAGACCCGGATAAGAAACCAGTAGTCGAAGTCGCCCGCTATTTCAGCCAGAATGGTTTCGAGATACTGGCTACCCGTGGCACGGCGGCCGTGCTTCAAGCGGCTGGCGTTCCAGTACGTTCGGTGAATAAGGTGTCGGAAGGACGCCCCCATATCGTCGATATGATTATGAATGACGAGGTTGATATAATTGTTAATACAACCTCGGGCAAACAGAGTCTCGAGGATTCATACTCCATTCGAAGAGAGGCGCTGCAACATCGGGTAACCTATTACACTACCTTATCAGCAGCCCGCGCCGCTCGCGAAGCGCACCGCGCCGCAGAACAAGTTACCATCAACCGTCTGCAGGATTTGCACAAAGAGAGTTTTCAATGACCACAGTACCGATCACGGCAGATGGGGCGCGAAAGCTTCGGGCGCAATTGCATCAGCTGAAGACGGTAGAGCGTCCACGAATCATTCAGGAGATCGCGGCAGCGCGAGAGCATGGTGATATTTCGGAGAATGCGGAATTCCACGCGGCCAAGGAGCAACAAGGCTTCATCGAGGGCCGTATTCAAGAGCTTGAGGGGCAACTTGGGCGCGCTCAAGTTATAGATCCGACTACGCTCGATGCTGGCGGTAAAGTCGTATTTGGCGCAACCGTGGACCTGTTGGAGCGCGATGGTGGCGGCAAGGTTACGTATCAGATCGTTGGTGATTTGGAAGCTGATATCACCGAGGGCAAGATCTCGATCAGTTCGCCGATCGCGCGCGCCCTTATCGGTCGAGAAGAGGGTGATATTGTCGATGTCGATGTTCCCGACGGCATGCGCTCTTATGAAGTCTTGACGGCCCGCTACGTCTAAGTGCGGCCGTATACCGGCGGCAACGGTCAAGGCTGCTAGAGGTTTCGTAGATCCCAGCCCCACCTTGGCACTTACAAACATGGTTCGGCATAAACATAGCAAGCAGTGGCTACGAGACCACGCGGACGATGAGTTCGTGCGCCGGGCCCGCCAAGAGGGCTATCGTTCGCGCGCGGCCTACAAACTCCGGGAGATCGACGAGCGTCATCGAGTGCTGCGTCGCGACATGATCGTGGTTGATCTTGGCGCCTCACCTGGGGGCTGGTCACAATATGCACGCCAGAAGGTGGGCGCTGGCGGCCGAGTCGTGGCCCAGGATATCTTGCCCATGGAGCCGTTGCCGGGGGTGGATTTCCTGCTCGGTGATATTCGTGACCCGGCGGTGCTAGACTTACTGATAACGAGTCTATCCGGCGCGTCGGCGGACCTTGTAATATCGGATATGAGCCCCAATATCAGTGGTGATCGTGTCTCCGACCAGGCCAGAGCGGGACAACTTGGGGAGCTTGCCGTGGAAGTCGCAGCGACAGTTTTGGCGCCGGGCGGGCAGCTCCTGCTTAAAGTGTTTCAGGGCGAAGGCACCGGCGAATTGCGGCGCCAAATGGCGCGGCGGTTCGATAAACTTGTGACTTGTAAGCCCCGCGCTTCGCGCACCAAAAGTCGCGAGATCTATGTGTTTGCTAAGGGTTTTCAGGCCAACTAAAGCTTCATTCCGACACGGACAATCAGTTGTAACGTGCCGATCGTCGTAGGACAATGGAACGCTGGTATGGGTACTGGTCTAATCAGTCGAATGACTGCGCCCATTGTGGCCGCTATGTATTGCCACCAAAAAGAGGTATAGCTTGAATAATCTCACCAAGAACCTGCTGTTGTGGCTCGTCATCGCTGTTGTGTTGATGTCAGTGTTCAATAACTTTGGTCCACGACAGCCGTAAACCAATGAAATCGAATATTCCCAATTCATCGATCAGGTCAAGCAGGGCCAGGTCGATAAGGTGACGATTCAAGGTCGCCACATTCGTGGAAGTTTGAAAGGGGGCGGGAATTTTAAGACCTACGCACCCGCCGACCCCGGCCTTATTGGCGATCTATTGGCGCACGGCGTGGCTATCGACGCCAAACCCAAAGACGAACAATCGCTGTTGCTCACCATCTTTATTAATTGGTTTCCGTTGCTGCTACTAATCGGCGTATGGATCTTTTTCATGCGCCAGATGCAAGGTGGCGTCGGTGGACGTGGTGCGATGAGCTTTGGCAAGAGCAAAGCACGCTTGCTCACCGAAGACCAAAACAAGACTACCTTCGCAGATGTGGCGGGTGTAGAAGAGGCCAAGGAGGAAGTTCAGGAACTCGTCGAATTCTTGTGTGACCCCGCCAAGTTTCAAAAACTCGGCGGCCGCATTCCGAAGGGTGTCTTAATGACCGGCGCCCCAGGAACCGGTAAGACACTATTAGCCAGAGCCATCGCTGGCGAGGCCAAGGTCCCGTTTTTCACGATATCCGGCTCTGACTTTGTCGAAATGTTTGTTGGCGTGGGCGCATCACGTGTGCGCGACATGTTCGAGCAGGCCAAGAAGCATTCACCTTGTATTATCTTCATCGATGAAATCGACGCAGTCGGCCGTCAACGTGGGGCCGGTTTGGGCGGCGGCCACGACGAGCGCGAGCAGACCCTGAATCAATTGCTGGTCGAAATGGATGGATTTGAAGGCAGCGAAGGTGTCATTGTTATCGCTGCTACCAATCGACCGGATGTACTTGATCCTGCTTTGTTGCGTCCCGGTCGGTTCGATCGTCAGGTGTTCGTGCCGTTACCAGACATTCGCGGGCGTGAACTGATTCTTAAGGTGCATATGCGCAATGTGCCAACCGCCGAGGACGTTGAGCCGAGGATATTGGGGCGGGCCACCCCGGGTTTCTCTGGTGCCGACCTTGCCAATCTGGTGAACGAGGCTGCGCTCTTCGCGGCTCGGGCCAACAAACGCTTGGTCGATATGGATGATTTTGAGAAGGCCAAGGACAAAGTGATCATGGGAGCGGAACGACGCTCCATTGTGATGCCCGAGAAGGAACGTATGAACACGGCCTACCATGAGTCCGGTCACACGGTGGTGGCCAAGGTGCTGCCTCACACCGATCCCGTACACAAGGTGACCATTATCCCGCGTGGGCGCGCACTCGGTGTTACCATGCAGTTGCCGGAGGAAGATCGCTACAGCCAGGATCGCGAGTCGTTGCTAGCTTCGATTGCCGTACTCATGGGTGGGCGTATTGCTGAAGAGATATTCATGAAACAGATGACCACGGGTGCTGCCAATGACTTTGAACGCGCTACCGAGATAGCACGAAGTATGGTCACACAGTGGGGCATGAGCGATAGTCTTGGTACGCGCGTGTATGGCGACAGCGAGCATGAGGTGTTTCTTGGTCGTGACATGATCACGCACAAGGATCTAAGTGATGCGACGGCGGAGCTGGTCGACGCAGAGATAAGTCGTATCATCGATGAGCAATACGCGCGCGCACGTAAGGTTCTTGAAGACAATAGCGCGAAGGTTGAAACCATGACCAAATTGCTGCTCGAGTGGGAAACACTGAACGCAGAGCAGATCGATGACGTCATGGCGGGCAAGAAGCCGCGTCCGCCGGAAGGTCTGGACGGTGATTCTGGCGAACCCGGTTCTAAGCCTAAGAAATCAACCCGCAAACCACGAGCAAAGCCGAGTATTGGCGACCCTGCCAGCGAGCACTAGCGTTAACACGAGGGTCATGGATTGCGGTGGGCGGCCACTCGACCTGGGCCGCGTGGCAGTCATGGGAATTCTAAACCTGACCCCCGATTCGTTCTCGGACGGGGGTCTCTTTATGTCTCGCGATCAAGCCGTCAGCCATGCTTTAAAGATGGCCGATGAAGGCGCGGACATCATTGATGTCGGTGGCGAGTCTACCCGCCCGGGTGCACCGGCGGTTTCGGTACAGGAAGAGTTGGACCGTGTCGTACCCGTGATCGAAGCTTTGCGACGAGAGGTCGAAATTCCGATTTCGATCGACACATCAAAACCGCAAGTCATGCGCGAAGCGGTATCGGCCGGCGTTGGTATGATCAATGACGTAAAAGCCTTGCGTGAGGAAAACGCCTTGGCTATGGCGGCGGGACTAGGCGTACCTGTCTGTTTGATGCACATGCAAGGTGAGCCGCGTTCTATGCAAGTGAACCCAACCTACAAGGACGTTGTAGTGGAAGTGCGTGACTTTTTAAGCGCGCGCCGCCAGGCCTGTCTTGATGCCGGTATTCACCAGAAGAAAATCCTTATCGACCCCGGTTTTGGTTTTGGCAAGACGCTAGAACATAATCTAGAGTTGCTACGTAACCTAAGTGAACTCAAGTCGGTGGGGGCGCCCGTGTTGGTGGGGCTGTCGCGTAAATCTATGATCGGCAAGGCCATTGGATTACCAGTCGATAAACGATTGCACGCAAGTGTGGCCCTTGCCATATTGGCGGTGCGCACTGGCGCAAACGTTATCAGGCTGCATGATGTAGCGGCTACACGCGAAGCAGTGCGGATGGTGGAGGCGGTCTACCGGGCGGCCTAGCCATCATCGCGCTTAAGCGCAAGATGGGATGAAAAAGCGTTATTTTGGTACTGACGGTATTCGCGGTCGCGTAGGCCAGGATCCCATTACGCCGGAGATGGTACTGAAGTTGGGATGGGCCAGCGGTCGAGTGCTCGGCGCTGGTGATGAGGGTGGGCGCGTATTGATCGGTAAAGACACCCGCGTCTCTGGCTATCTGCTCGAATCTGCCTTGGAATCAGGCTTGTCGGCGGCGGGTATGGATGTGAGCCTGTTAGGGCCCATGCCCACGCCTGGAATCGCTTATCTGACGCGCACCGCGCGTGCGCGCGCCGGTATCGTCATCAGTGCCTCGCACAATCCTTATCATGACAACGGCATCAAGTTTTTTTCGTCCACAGGTTGCAAACTGCCAGATGAGGTTGAAATGGCCATCGAGGCGGCGATGGGCCAACCGATGCGTACGGTAGATTCGGCCGCGTTGGGTAAGGCGGAACGCTACAGTGACGCGGGCGGGCGCTACGTGGAGTTTTGCAAGAGCACATTCCCGGCCAGACAGCGCTTAGACGGTTTCACTATCGTCGTGGACTGTGCCAATGGTGCTGCCTACAACGTCGCACCGGCGGTGTTCGCCGAACTCGGGGCTAAAGTGGTGGCCATCGCCGATCAGCCTGATGGATTTAACATTAACCGCGAATGCGGTTCGACTCATCCTGAGCAGCTACAGCGGACCGTGGTCGAGCGCAACGCTGACCTTGGGATTGCGCTCGATGGAGATGGTGATCGTGTAATCATGGTCGACAGTAACGGCCAGTGTGTAGATGGCGATCAGATCTTGTATATCATTGGATTCGCACGACATATTGCCGGTCGGCTAAATGGCGGTATCGTCGGCACGTTCATGAGCAACCTTGGACTTGAACGTGCCTGCTTCCAGAACAGTATCCCTTTCAAGCGTGCCCCCGTTGGTGATCGCTATGTGATCAGTCTTTTGCAGGAAGAGGGTTGGGAACTTGGTGGGGAGTCGTCAGGACACATCATCTGCCTCGATAAGAGCACGACCGGCGACGGCATCATCACCGCCTTGCAGGTGTTGACGGTGATGACGGAATGCGGCAAAAGCCTGGCCGAACTAAAGGCCGGTATGCAGGTTTATCCACAGACCATCGTTAACGTTCCCATTCCCTTGCCCGATGAAGCAACCCAGGACGATGGGCGGCTGCCGTTTGATATCCATCAATCCAGCCAGGTGATGCGAGCTGTCCGCGAAGCGGAAAATGAACTGGCCGACCAGGGGCGGGTATTGTTGCGCGCTTCTGGTACCGAGCCCGTCATTCGTGTAATGGTTGAAGGCGCTGATGCACAGCTCGTTGAGCGGCTTAGCCGCCAGTTGGCGGAAACCGTAAAATCGGCGGCCTGTGAGGCTGCATAGCCTCCATGTCTCGCCGGCTGTCGTAGCCGAGGGGGCGTAGATGTGGGTGGATACAAGGCGCGCGAGGAAAATGCGCGCAGGGTGAGACGGAAAAAGACAAAGGTCCAGTGGACCTTTGTCCCGGTGAGCGGGTTCGCCACGGAGGGCGAACCCCGCCTTCAAGCGAAACAGGGATTGTGAAGCGCAGAAGGGACTTGATCGTACGTTGGCCCATTTTCCGAAGCGCCATGCCGGAGACGCGGGTAGCTACGCGGCCGCACGACCACATGGATGTGGGAGGTACGACTGCAGGGATGCAGGGGGTAGAGCAACGCAGGGAGCGGTTGCCGAGAATCGCGTCGGCAACAGCGATCGAGTAGAGAGCTGGTGAGACATGGGGGCTGATTCGACCCCACACGTGCAATGCGACAAGCGGGCAAATTGCTTTGTCAGACAGTGGCCGGTACCATCGCGCCCGTTTAGCTTGCATCTGAGCGCAACCATGTTTGGAGATATCCATGCGTCGCCCGTTGGTGGCAGGAAATTGGAAAATGAACGGCAGCCGGTCGCAGGCGACGGCGCTAATCGATGGGATATTGCAGGGCATCAGCGAGGAGAATTCGATTGAAGTCGTCATTTGTCCGCCGTTCGTGCTTATCCCTTTGGCGGCCGAATGTCTCGCAGTGGGCAACGGTCTGATCTTGGGGGCACAGAACCTTAGTAGCCAGTCTGCGGGCGCCTATACGGGGGAGGTTTCGGCGACGATGTTGACGGATTACGGGTGTAAATACGCGATCGTCGGGCATTCCGAGCGACGCGCCCTTTATGGCGAGAATGATGCGGTTGTGGCACAAAAGTTTGGCGTTGCCATCGAAAATAACCTAACACCGATTCTCTGTGTAGGCGAGACGCTGGCACAGCGCGAAGCGGACGAGACCGAGAAAACGGTCAACGATCAACTCGATGCGGTGCTCCAACAACACGGGATCGAAGCCATGGTAAAAACGGTGGTTGCCTATGAGCCGGTGTGGGCCATTGGCACAGGACGCACGGCGACGCCACAGCAGGCCCAAGCTGTGCACCACTTTATTCGAAACAAATTGGCGGTCGGAGACAAGAACGTTGCGGCGAACATTCGTCTGCTCTACGGGGGCAGCGTTAAGGCGAGTAATGCCGCCGACTTGTTTAACGAAAGCGATATCGATGGAGGCCTTATCGGCGGGGCCTCGCTAGACGCAAACGAGTTCATTGAAATCTGCCGGGCTGCTGTTCACTGAGGGGTTGATATGAAGGAACTGGTGCTGGTTATCCACGTGCTGGTTGCCGTAGGTCTCGTGGCGCTGGTGTTGTTACAACAGGGTAAAGGTGCGGATGTCGGTGCGGCGTTTGGCAGCGGCGCGTCGCAGACGCTTTTTGGGGCGCGTGGGTCGTCCAACTTCCTCACGCGTGCAACCGCATTACTGGCCACCGCATTCTTTGTTACCAGTCTGACCTTAACAGTGTTTGCGTCTCGGGGTGGCACACCAAGCAGCGTGACGGAAGCGATAGCTACCGAAGAAACAACTACAAAATCCACAACTGAACAAGAAGCACCAGAGATACCCGAGGGGCCAACGCCTACCGACGTGCCCGAAGTGCCGAAATAGAGTTGTCGAAACTGTTGCTGGTGCGCCTTGCGTCAGCAACGTTTTTCAATAACATACGATTGTCCTGAGATAGTGGTTTGGGTGCCGCGGGCCTAATCGATGCCGAAGTGGTGGAACTGGTAGACACGCCGTCTTGAGGGGGCGGTGGCGCGAGCCGTGCGGGTTCGAGTCCCGCCTTCGGCACCATGCGCGTAGTGATCGCAACGTGTGGGGGTGGGGGCGCTAGTAAGCCTTTGAATTAAAATAAATTGCTTGTTCAGGTAGGCTTGACTTTGCGTGAGGCGAAAGCCTAGAGTACGGTTCTCGTGGCGAGGGCGCGAAGCTGCCCACAAGGATTGTTCTGACGTGCATGGATGCACTAATGCCGCGGGCGCAGGTGACCTACATGGACGTAGGAAGTTAGAGCAATGCAGGGAGTAATTGCCGAGATGCGCAGAAGCGGCCTCCAATCTTGCATTTCCACCATTGCACCAGGACGTGCAGGTGCCGTGAATGCAGGCGACCGATAGGGCAAGGATTGTTCCCGACAATCCTTTTGCATTCCCACCATCCCTGGCGGT
>LXTK01000004.1 GCA_001643475.1 Proteobacteria bacterium SPGG2
AGGGCACCGGACTCGGACTCTCCATCGTGCGCCACATCGCCAACACTCTGGTACTGCTCGGACTTATCGGTACCGTGCTTGGCTTTATCATCGCACTGTCTGGTGTCGATGCAGAGCGTGCCTCAGACGTCAATGCGATCAGCCCGATGATCTCTACTTTGATAAGTGGCATGTCGACGGCGCTTTACACAACGTTGGTGGGCGCCATCCTGAACGTATGGCTCATGGCCAACCATCAGATGTTGACAGGCGGTACGGTTAAACTTATGGCGTCGTTAATGGAGTCGGCGGAGACGCATGCGCGAGATTGATTTCTTTGATGACGAGAGCGGCGCTACCGTATTTCGCGACGTCATCTTGTTAGCCCTGGCTGGATTTGTCATGCTGGTGCTGCTGTTACTACCTCATCTAAATCCTCGAGCGACCCCACAAGATCCCACCCCTAGGCCGGGCAACGTAATGGTCGAACTTCGTTGGCCGGATGAGTTGAATGTCGACGTTGACCTCTGGGTGCAAGCGCCCGGCGATGTACCGGTCGGTTATTCAAATCAGGGTGGTGCTATCTTTAATCTGTTGCGCGATGACCTCGGTCACATTAACGACGCCACCGACCTCAATTATGAATTTTCGTACAGTCGTGGTGTGCCAGCGGGAGAATATACGGTCAATCTTCATCTCTACAGAAATCTGGCGAACGTCTACCCAGTTCCGGCTGTCGTTGCGGTAAGCGTGAAGAATTCACCAATTTTGCCTGCCCAACAAATTCTGTTGACCAAACTTAATCTGTCGCATGAAGATGAAGAACTCACGGCCTTTCGATTCAAGCTTGATGAAGAAGGGCGTCTACTAAGTGGTAGTGTCCACAATCTGCCGCGGCCGTTGCGGGCAGCAGCTAGGCGATGAATTACGTCTTCTATCTATTTGTCATGTCGGTGGGACTGATAACAGCGCTTGCTGCGATCAGCATCTGGTCCCCACGCGCACTTTGGGTGAAAGTCGGCGCACTGACGCTAGTTACGCTGTTTTTGCCTGTTGCTTATGTCAGTTTGATAGAGTTGTTGAGTCGTCCTAAGCCGATCGCTCTTGAATGGGGGCAGCGTGATCTATCTAAGGCGGTGGTGCTACATGCTGACTGGCGGGAAGGTGAGAGCATCTATCTGTGGCTCAGGGTTTCCGGGATTGATGATCCACGAGCGTACGTGCTTCCTTGGGATCAAAAACAGGCTGAACAGCTCTTTGCCGCTCAGCGGGAGGCGGAATCACGGCGGACCGAAGTGCATGTCGAACGTCCCTTTGGTCGTGGCCAGGAGGAGAGTCAGCAACCAGTGTTTTATGCTGTGCCGCAGTCAGCTCCACCACCCAAAGTGAGACCGGTCAACAACACGTTTATCTATCAGCCGTGATGTCACCGTCTGAGCAGCTGCGTACTAAAGAAGTTGTACATAGTCCGCAGGCAACGTATGGCGCGGTGAGCATAGGCTTTGCCGTGTTCCTGCCAGAGTGCCTGGTGGCGTTCAGCGACCATATCCTCCGAAATCTCTAACAGCGTCTTTTTGTGCCAGTTCGCAAAAGACGTTTCCATCACCTGTTTGTAGTTGGCGATCGTGTGGGCCTCGTGTGAACGCGGATGTATAAAGAGTGATATTGTTCAACTACTTGAGAGATAGTCCGCCATTGGGCTGCCCCAAACCGGCTATATTTACATTGCAAGGGCTGTGCCGTGTGGGGCGGGAATTCCAGCCCTGGGCAGGGGGCGTGGGCAACGAGTGGGGTTGGTGCTGGCACCCGTCGCCGGCCGTAGCTGGCAACGCTGCACGGTCCGTTTGGGCCGACTTTCTTGAGCCATAGGACGTGTTCACAACGAATGGATGAGGCTTGTTTTTCTTGTATTTGCTGCCGCCAGACACACCAGTAACTGGAAGGTTGAACCTGTAAGAATGCGCAAGCCTCGATCCATGCGCGGGCTAGAAGAACTCGGTCGTGTGCGACTTAGTCCGAATTTTTACATGCGTGATTTTCTCTATTCTGAAATCGCCAACTTTTACACTATTCCCAACATTCCGGAGTATCCCGATCTCGCCATTGCTACGGGAACACAACTGTGTGAGGAGTTACTTGAGCCATTACAGGCAACCTTTGGGCGTATTGCGGTTCGTTCTGGCTATCGTGCGGCGGCGGTGACTGAGTTCGGCAACAAACGCGGACAGAGCGCGAGCATTGAGACCAATGCCGCTTATCACGTTTGGGATCTACGAGATTCCGAGGGGTGCCTAGGCGCAGCCGCCTGTATCGTGATTCCTTGGTTCGTAGATCGCTACGAGCAGGGGGCTGACTGGCGTGAACTCGCCTGGTGGATTCATGATCATCTATCTCATTCGCACCTTCAATTCTTCCCCAAGCTTTGTGCCTTCAACATTCAATGGCATGAGCGGCCGGCGCGCAGGATCGACAGTTTCATTGCACCCAAAGGCTGCCTCACTAAGCCTGGTATGCCAAATCATGAAGGCAGCCATTCAAAGTGGTACCGGGATTTCCCAACCCTCTCTAAGACCTAGACACTCACGTTCCGAATACACCATGTTAATTCGGCGGCGCGAATGAACCATGGATCTTGTCGACATCTTGATTCGGTTTCGAAACTATCAAGACCATGTCGGTTTCTTATGTCTATTTCTGGTCTGACTGATTCCTCATTAAGCGAAGAATGTCCTTTCTAGTGCCTCTACATCGACACCGAGAAGTTTCTTGATGGCTCGATGGCCTATGTCGGTTACGTGGACATTTCGACTATTCGATTGTTTGCGAAGCCAGCGCTGCTTTACGAACGCGTCTGTCATGGCCTGACCAAGGCTGCCGCCAAGATGTGGCTTGCGTTCGCTCCAGTCGAGGCACTGGCGCGCGAGCAAGCGTCGACGTTTACGAAGCTTGACAAGGTCGATACCGAGATCTTTAAAGAACTGCTCACCGGTAGCAGGGACTAGAAAATCGTTTTCACCACTTAGTTTGATTACATCACGTGCTTGTAGTGCTTCTGTAACCGCGATACCCAAGCAACCCGCCAGGTGGTTGTAGCAAGTTCGAGCGAAACAGACATCGTTTCTTCGTTTGGCGGCGGGCTTGGCCTTTGTATTGGGGGCAATACGGGCGAGTGCTTCGATTGCATCAGCGATATCGGGCGATGCGAGACGATAAAAACGATGTCGGCCCTGCGGTAGGATATTGAGTAAGCCGGCGCCGTCGAGTTTGCTCAGGTGAAAACTAGCCGTTTGTGGCGTCACGCCTGCCCCATGAGCGAGCTCTCTTGCGGTGAACGCGCGGCCGGCTAGGAGGGCGGCCACGATCGCGGCGCGTGTCTCATCTCCGAGCAAGGTGCCAATAATGGCGATATCTTTGGCTGCTGGCATGAAGATCAATATCGATCTGTTATGATAGTTCGATAACAATCGAACTATCTCTGTATGTCAACTGGTGTGCACGTTAGAGGCGCACGTAGGCTTCGGGCGAGGTTGCCACGTCGAGTAAGCGCGATATTCTTCAAGCCCAGCCAAGCGGTGAGGCTATATAGTTCTTGTGCGAGCGCCTGTGCTACGTATTCCCCGTTAACCCCCACTTCGCGGTGGGCGGCTAGAATGCATAGCGTTTGGCTCGATCGATTGACCTTAAGGTCTACACGCGCTACGAGCCGTTCATTAAGGAGAAACGGCAAGACATAATAGCCGTATTTGCGTTTTTCGGCCGGCGTATAGATTTCAAGCCGATAGCGAAAGTCAAATAGCCTTTCTGTGCGTGAGCGTTCCCATATTAATGGGTCAAAGGGAGATACGAGTGCCGACCCAAACACCCGACGCGGTATCCGGGCATGTGGATCAAGATAGGCGCACCCACGCCACCCATCCACTTGTACCGATAAGAGATCTCCATTTTCCACAAGCTCAGCAATGCACTGTTTGGTATTAGTAGTGGGCAGGCGAAAGTAGTCGCGTAGGTCCACCTCAGTTGCAACACCAAGGGCGCGGGCGGCGAGCCGCACCAATTGACGTTGAGCTTCCGATTCAGTCGGTGTGGGAAGTGCGATGATGTCCGCCGGTAACACACGTTCCGTGAGGTCGTAAACTCGCTCGAAATGGCGACGAGTATGAGCGGTGATCTGACCGGACCAAAACAAGTACTCGAGCGCAGTCTTGCCATCGCCCCAACTCCACGAACCACCTGCGCGACCTCGATTGCTGAGTTCCCGGGCACTCAATGGACCCCGTTCTCGAATTTCATCCAAAACTGAATCGACATAACGACGTTGGCCACGTACTGCCCTCACCACATGGCCATAGACACCTTTGAGTTGTCTAGCCCGCGCCATCCGCCAACGCAACAGTGGATGCAGTGCGAGCGGCAGTAAAGAGGCCTCGTGGCCCCAGTACTCGAAAAGTTCACGCCGATGCGGATCGAACGCCTTGGTATCGAATGTCGCGATATTGTAAGCGCCTACGCGTGAGAAAGCGGGTAGGTAGTGCGACCGCACCAGCACGTTAATGGAGTCGATTTGGAGCAGACCCATTTGCTCAATCGCTTTTCGAACTCGCGGCCAGGTGGCTCGAGTCTGCGAGCGAGACTTGCCGAAGCCCTGTGCGGCCAGGGTGATACGGCGCGCCTCAGCCAAACTGATGTGATTTTCCGCCAACTCTCGTACCTCGAATCGACCCGCAAGTTTACGGCTTTTTCCTTGTTACTGCCGACCTCGTAATGCTCGAGACGACAAATTCCAAAACAGCACTGCGCATAGCCCAATAACACAGTGAACGTGGTTTCCGGTGCCAGCCTTCGAGATCAGTAATCATCCATATGCTAGTCAGGTCGGTTAGATTGGTCTTTGCCATCAGGACGTTAGGTTAGTACGCTAGGCCGGTAGGTGGCTTGGTGCGATGGCCAGGTCTTACCTGGCACCCATGCCCGAAATGTGGTATATATTAATGGACTGCACGAGCGCAGTTTATGAATGTAGGTCTTTTCGGAAAATCCCTCCCAAAGGTTCGCCCGTAATCTCCCTTTTGTAATCTGCACGTAAGGTCATTTCCATTAATTTATTTGAGGATCATTAAGTTATGCGTACGGGAACTGTAAAGTGGTTCAGTGAATCCAAAGGATATGGTTTTATCACGCCGGAGGACGGCGGCAAGGACGTTTTTGTCCACCACTCCGCAATTACGGGCACGGGTTTCAAGTCCCTGGTTGAGGGGCAACGTGTTAGCTTTGATGTTAAAGATGGACCGAAGGGTTTACAAGCGGTCGACGTGGCTGCTAGCGGCTAGCGTTCAGCGTCAGGAGATTTGACATGGAAACCCCGCCAACCGGCGGGGTTTCTTTTTTGTGCGCCAGGCATGGCGCGCAGCGCCGTGAATGGCGCTACTTGATCTAACCAAGGAGGTTTGATCTTCCCCCGCGATACCGGACACCGAGTTAAGGATCTTATAATGATTCGAAACGAGGTGTTAGATGAAAGGACAACGCAGGAACCACAGTCAGGAATTCAAGCGAGAAGCGGTAGCATTGGTGGTAGAACAGGGCTATAGCTGTGCGGCCGCGGGACGCAGTTTGGGCATTAATGGCAATATGATTGGGCGCTGGAAGCGGGAGCTGGAAGGCAACGCCGCGGAGGCGTTTCCCGGCAAGGGGAAGCGCACAGCCGAGCAGCAGCGTATTCATGAGCTCGAAACGGAGAACCGTCGTCTGCGGATGGAGAAAGAGATCTTAAAAAAAGCCACGGCCTTCTTTGCCAAGGAAAGCTCATGAGGTATCGATTCATCGATGAGCATAAGAAGGCCTGGCCGGTGAACCTCATGGGGGGTGTGCTAAGCGTATCCAGGAGCGGTTATTACGATTGGACAGGGCGTGGCCCGAGCCGGCACGCGCAGTCGAACAGGGGTCTGGATAGGCGCATACGCGAGATCTTTGCCCGCCACCGGCAATGCTATGGCGCGCCCCGGATTACCGAGGCGTTACACGATGAGGGCATCGAGTGCAGCGAGAACCGCGTTGCCCGAAGAATGCGGGCACTGGGACTGCGGGCGATTCAGGCGAGGAAGTTCAAGGTCACTACCGACTCGAACCACTCAAAGCCGGTAGCACCCGATCTGATCGAGCAGGACTTTAGTGCGCAAGCGCCCAATCAGAAATGGACCAGCGACATCAGCTATATCTGGACCGACGAGGGCTGGTTGTATCTGGCGGTGGTGATGGACCTGTATTCACGAGCTATCGTCGGTTGGTCGATGAACCGACGCATGACGCAACAACTGGTCTGTGATGCACTGACCATGGCATTGTTCCGCCGCCACTTCCCCAAGGGCACGATCATTCACTCTGATCGTGGCAGCCAGTATTGTTCAAAGCGATATCAGCGATTGCTCAAAAATAACGGTCTGCGTTGCAGCATGGGACGCAGAGCCAACTGTTATGACAATGCTGCCATGGAGAGTTTTTTTCACACGCTGAAAGTCGAACTCGTTCACCGAGAACGATACATGACTCGGCGCATGGCAAAATCCAGACTCTTTGAATATATCGAAACGTATTATAATCGGCAGAGAAAACACTCTGCTATCGGACATCGGATACCGATGTTATTTGAGCAGGCAGCTTAACCCCGTGTCCGAAGTCATGGGGGAGGATCATCTTAAGTCTTCGGGCAAAACGGCTTTCCAATTGCAGTGCTGGCCGCCCCACTCCGGCCGCTATGAAAGAATCTCTTTTGTGTGCGCCGGTGTCAAGATCAATGTGGCTCGCAGGAGCAAACCTGCCTGCGTAGCACCTTGTTTTGAAGAAAGAAATCTTAGCGGCGAAGGAGTAGCGATCTACAGGCAAGGCTCCCGGGCGCGATCACGCTTTGACCGCTTCCTGTCCGTGGTGCGTACTACTACGTTAACTAAACCGCCCAATGCTCTGGCAAGACGCCGACATTCGAAAAAACTAGAACGCTGCACAGGTCATTTTATATTTGTGTGGTTGCAGCGTTTCTCCTGATTGCCCCCTGGTCCGCGGCCGATTGTGTCCAAGACGACTCAGATCGGTACCGCGTTCCAAAACCAAGACGGTCGTTCAACCTGAAGTTTGATTACTGGCCGACGAATCTGACGACAATTCAGATTCGGCCCTTCAAACCGAAGCAAATCGCCGAGGAATCCGCGTTCAGCGATTGACCACCAGTAAAATGTAGCGCTGATGGCCATCCTTACCAAGCGCACTCAGGAGTGCGCCCAATCCATCTTGGCTGGATGCGTTATTACTTACTAAGGCCACGAGCCGCCGCGGGTAACAATTTACCGAGCGCCGTTGCGTCTCTGATTGGCCAGGACCGAGGCTCTTCGATATTTCTGCGACTGCGGCCCCATTCTGTGAACTGAGTATAGTTTCTAGTACGTTCATCTTCGTTATCTAAACGCCGAGTGGAAAACACATCGTATACACCCGCCTCCAGGCCCATAACAACAGTTTGGGGACAATTACATGGCCAAAATTACCGCGCGTCAGCGATCACGCCGACACTGACTTACTCGCGCAGCTTGTCTAGCGGGTAATCTGGATAGCGCTTCCTAAATGCTGCGAGACTTACGTCGGCCTCCGTCTGCTTGCCCTGGGCCCGCAATGTAGCGATCTTTGCCAGCCATTCCTCAGGGGTCATCATTTCATTGGCTGCCGAAACCTCATCCAACTTCCGCAATACGCTCGTGCTTCCCAGCGACTTGTTCTCTTTCTTCGGGCGCACCTCTTGCGACTCGATACGTGTAGCAGCACTGCCGGTCGCCGGCGATCGCATACGCTCATCGACACTCTGGGGCGAAGCCATCTCGGGTTCAGCCGGCACCGTTTGTTTCATTTCCCCTGTCTTTTGTGATTGCCGTCTGGTTTTAGTCAAACCCTCGACAGCAGGGATGCTAGCGGCAGGAGCTTCAATCACAACACGACGTTTAGCCTTGGAGGCGGCTTTTTCATCCACGGGTTGGTCAGAACGTAGCCTGTCATCAGCTTCCCGTGCTTTATCGCGAATGAAGGGCGCCTCCTCTTCTAACGCCGAATCCAGCAAAGGTACCGGTGCAGTCTCGGGTAATAATGGCGCATCGGTCTTTTCGAACATGAATGTCACTAGGCCCACCGTTAACACCAACACGGCTGCCAGTGAAACCGGAATGATCCAGTTGTTTGCGAACGGGCTGCGCCCTACCCGCGCCTGAGGATGCACCGCCTGCCTTGCTCGTTCGAGGATACGAGCATCCAGCTCGACTGGCGGTGTCTCTTTCGCAGTCGCTTTGTAGACCCGCGAGAGCGAAGACTCGCTCTGTAGATAGCTCTCGAACGCCTCTCTATCCGGCTGCTTCGGGTTCATCGTCTAATTACCAACTTCATCCTTTATACTCACTCTGAGTTTGGCCACCGCATAGCGCAGACGACTCTTGGCCGTCTCCCGATTTACGCCAGTGACTTCCGCGATCTGTTCAATCGTAAAGCCTGCCTCTTCACGTAACAGGAAAGCCTCTCGCTGCACCGCCGGCAGTTGATCAATCGCCGCTAACAGCTGCTCACCCAAGCGTTTGAATTCGGCCCGCTGTTGTGGTTGTTCACGATCCGACGCTGGCAGTTCGTCGATATCGCTATCACCCTCACCGTCTAGGACGACCACGTTAGAAGTTGAGATCGGGTTGTTGGCACTCTTGCGATAGAAATCGACAACCCGATTGTGCGCCAGCCGAAACAGGTAGGTAGTAAATTTCGCGCGCACCTCATAGCGTTCGCGTGCACGAATCAGGTTGGCCCAAACATCCTGAGACAATTCCTGGGCGTCCTCTGCCTTTCCACATTGTCGCAATAGATAACGATAGAGGGCACCCCGATGCCGCTCATATATGATTTCAAAGGCACCAAAATCGCCATTGCCATACGCGAGCATCAATTCCTCATCGCTCTTTTTGCCGTGCATCTATATTAACGTCAAAAGGACTTGCCGAGGGTCATCGCAACTAATCGCGCGTTTGGGACATCGGTCGCCAGATATGCACGAAAAATAGGTTTTACAGGTCCCCGTCGGGTTCGATTTTGTGGATAGCGGAATCCGCACCCTCATGTTCTTCTTTTTTAGTAAGTCGTATACCGACACCGAACCTGAGCAGGCCATAAATACCGAATCCGCTGACGATCGCAATACCGATACCGCCCAACGTACCCACAATCTGGGACATGAGTGCGACGCCCCCTTGACCACCTACCTGTGGAGAACCAAAGATACCGCAGGCCAGACCGCCCCATGCGCCGCAAAGGCCGTGGAGTGGCCATGCGCCGACAACATCGTCAATCTTCCAATGAAAGCGACAATAATTGAAGGCCACCACAAACATAACGCCGGCCAAACCTCCAACAAACACGCTTGCGATGGGATGGATAACATCGGACCCAGCAGAGATAGCGACTAGACCTGCCAGTCCACCGCTTTGAACCAACCATGGATTATTCTTACTTGCCACCAGCGCACCTAACAAACCGCCCGTGATCGCCATTAGCGAATTCAGCGTTACCATACCGCTTAAACCCGGCGTAAGAACGGTACTCATCATGTTCAAACCAAGCCACACCAGTACCAACATCCACGAACCCAAGACAAAATAGGGCAAACTTGACCGCATCATGGGGCGCGGCTTACCGGACTTACTGAAACGTCCTTCGCGAGGTCCTAGCAACATGATCGCTGCCAATGCCAGCCAACCCCCCATGACATGAACCAATACCGATCCTGAAAAGTCATGGAATTCAGCGCCAAAGCTGGAGCTAAGTAATTGCTGCACGCGCAGATAACCTGACCACACAATAGCTTCGTAGAACGGATAGATGAGACCCACTATCACGAGCGCGGCCATTAGTTGGGGCCAGAAACGGGCGCGTTCCGCGAGCGCGCCGGCAACGATAGCAGGCACCGCCGCCGCGAAGGTCAAGAAAAGAAGGAATTGAAGGACTGGTTCGCCGACGTCGCCAGGCGTCAGGGGTATTGCCGGCCGTCGCTGGTGCCGGAGCCC
>LXTK01000170.1 GCA_001643475.1 Proteobacteria bacterium SPGG2
CCCGGCATATGTCATAAAACTTTCGTGCTGGTATAGTTACTTCACCTTTCTCCGCTCCATCCACCCTAATGGTTATAATCACCTCAACCTCAAGATCGGTCCCTGTCAATTCCAATATGCCTTCGTAACACCGCAGCCTTATGTTCGACAAAATAGGCAGTGTTTGTCTACGTTCAACTACGCCCGTGACATAACTCAAGGGTTTTAGCAACTCATCACGATTAATATTAATCTGCATAGTTGTTTATTTATGATGCTTATATTAGGTTGCCTAATATAATATTAGAATTAATAAAGCTAGTTATAATAGTAGTTAACGCTGTGTGTAATATTAATAAGTACAGTTAAGACAGTTAGGGTAGTTATTTTATCGACTCAGTTTGTGTATAGACTTGTGGCTAAGTGCAAGAGTACTGGTGGATATCCTTGCATAAATATGTTGGTTAGAGAACTTCTGGCAATTATCCACAACTAATCCACATCTTTATGTAGTTAGTATCTTTATAAGATTGTCGTAGTCTTCCTTTATTCGAATGTCGCTGCCAACAAGCTCATTAATCCTCCGGCATGCATGTAACACAGTAGTATGATCGCGGCCACCGAACGCATCGCCAATTTCAGGTAGGCTATGTGCTGTTAGTTCCTTTGCCAGTGTCATGGCTATCTGTCGCGGTCGGGCTATTTGTCTAGAGCGACGCTTGGAGTGCAAGTCAGCAACCCGCATCTTGTAATATTCAGCGACTGTCTTTTGGATATTATTGATATTGACTAACCGTTCTTGAAACGCTAGTAAGTCTTTCAGGCTTTCACTCGCTAGGGTGACATCGATGATGCGACCAGTAAAATACGCGGTAGCTATAATGCGTCGTAATGCACCCTCGAGTTCGCGCACGTTAGAGCGAATACGTTTGGCAACAAAAAACGCAACCTCTTCTGGCAGTGTCACACCCTCAGCTAGCGCCTTCTTCATCAAGATTGCCATTCGCGTTTCCAACTCAGGCGGTTCAATAGCGACAGTTAGGCCTGACCCAAACCGCGAGATGAGACGCTCAGCCAACCCAATCAGATCTTTAGGGAAGCGATCAGCAGTGATGATAATCTGACGTTGACCTTCCAGTAAGGCATTGAAAGTATGGAAGAATTCCTCTTGAGAGCGTTCCTTACGAACAAAGAATTGGATATCATCAATCAGCAAAGCATCGAGTGACCGATAGACTCGTTTAAATTCGCTAATACTATTATGTTGTAAGGCTTTTACCATATCTGATACAAAACGCTCTGAGTGCACGTAGGCGACGTTGGCACTCGGGTTTTTTTCTAGCAGTATGTTGCCGGCCGCTTGCATCAAATGGGTTTTACCGAGTCCAACCCCACCATAGATGAATAGCGGGTTATTGTTGCCCCCTGGGTTTTCACCGACTTGTCTAGCGGCTGCCCGCGCAAGTTGGTTAGATTTTCCTTCGACGTGATTCTGAAAAGTAAATTCGCTATTAAGTCGACCGATGATAGGTGTCGCTTTTGCAGCGGTCTGCATTGGTTGCGGTAATTTTGATTCAACCCGGGTACGCTCCTCACCACCAACTTCAACTGACACGTTGAGTTGCGGACTGCTGTCAGTTTGAGTTGCAAGCTCAACAATACGTGTAAGGAAGCGCTCTTTAACCCAATCCATGACAAAGCGATTGGGTGCCAACAAACGCAGCGTATGCTCTTCCTTGACTGCCTGAAGCGGACGTATCCAGGTGTTGAATTGCTGCGCCGAAAGTTCCTGTTCTAAACGAGTTAAACAGTTTGACCACAGAGAGGACTGTGTCATTTTCTTGTCGTTCCGGTCGCAAGGGGGCCGCAAAGTCTATCTCCAAACGCAACTGTTATCTACAGGCGCACACGTACCTTAATGGATACAACCGGTTGTAATCGACAATGGTTGACAAACATGGTTCGAAGGCAGTAAGTTGCCGCCCCATTCGTAGCAAACACTATAATTCAAGGGGCACCGGTAATGAAAAGAACTTATCAACCAAGTGTGTTAAAGCGGAAACGCACACATGGCTTTCGTTCGCGCATGCGCACCGCCGCTGGCCGCTCGGTGATAAACGCCCGCCGCGCCAAAGGACGCGCGCGGCTTAGTGTCTGATACGTTAGCTCGCGCCAGACAACGACTACCTAAAGCATATCGTCTGTTACGCCCGCCCGCGTTCACAGCAGTGTTGCAGCAGGGGTTTAAATCGCGTGATCGTTGGTTCGCTGTGTTCGCTGCTTCTAACGCACTGCCGCATATGCGCATCGGGCTGATAGTCTCGCGCAAGGTTTCTATGGTCGCGGTGGTGCGCAATCGCGTTAAACGGCAGATCCGAGAATCGGCTCGTCGGCATCAGCAACGACTTGAAGGCTTGGATCTCGTGGTCGTGGCCCATGCGGCGGCCGCCGACAGTGAGAACGCCGCCCTACAAGTATCGCTGCAACGGCATTGGACCGGTATCATAGAGAAATGCAGAAAGCCTTCACCACACTGCTAAGGGGCTATCGTTATGTTATAAGCCCCATGCTCGGATGCAATTGCCGGTTCTATCCGACCTGTTCGGAATACGCCTTGGCCGCGATTCACCATCACGGTGTGGCTAAGGGCATTTGGCTTACGTGCAAGCGGGTGTTGCGTTGCCACCCGTGGCACGCGGGGGGTTACGACCCAGTCCCTGGCGACCGCGGTGAAAACATCGGCCATGGATAATCGCTTTCTGCTGGTTATTGCCCTGGGGATCATTGGTTTCATGATCTTCCAGGCGTGGCAGCTGGAGAACCGCGAAGTGCCGTCTGCTCCCGGGGAGTCAGCCGCGACGGCAACTGCTCCGACGGAGCTGCCGGAAGCACCGGCGGTGGAAGCGCCAATACCCACTGCACCCAGCTCTGCGACGCCGGTTACTCCCACCGTGAGTGAAGCGGCGAGCATGGACACAAAGCGGGGCACCCGTATCGAAGTACTTACCGATGTATTCGATGTTGTCATTGATACGATCGGAGGCGGCCTACGCGTGGTCAAGCTGCGCAAGTATGCGGTGGCCGTCGATACCGACTTTTTCCAGGCTGCACCCGCGCCCGCTCTCCGCCCACGATTTGAGTTGCTGACCGACGAGACTAAGAATCTGTATGTTACCCAATCGGGTTTAATCGGCACCGGCGGCCCGTATCCGAACCACAAGACCGAGTACACGGGCAGCAACAATCGTTATGTGTTGGCGGATGGTAAAGATGAACTCAAGGTGCCGTTGCGCTGGCAGAGCGATGGTGTGCAATACACCAAGGTCTATACGTTTCGTCGTGATGACTACGTTATCGATATCGAATACTTCGTAGAGAACAATTCTAGCCAGACGTGGCAAGGGCACTTGTATAGACAGTTCCGGCGTAACTATGTGGAACCGGAACGCAGCTTTCTAACCCGGTTACCCACCTTCACTGGCGGTGCGATCTACACGCCGGAGGAAAAGTACGACAAG
>LXTK01000242.1 GCA_001643475.1 Proteobacteria bacterium SPGG2
CTTGACCGAATGCAAATGGTAGAAAGGCCAGACCGACTATTGCGGTCATGACTGCTGATGTTCCCATCTTTCCGTTCATCGCCATACCTACCCGCTGCGTTCAAACACTACCACCCAGTTTGGACCTTGGACACCACCTGGCGCAGGTAAGGACTGTGACTAGGTCACTCTGTTTCTTTGTTCTTATATTGTTCAAACAGTTCTATAAGTAAGTCTCTGTCTTTGGGAATGCGCCAAGCGTTCCTAATCTTGCGTCCGTGATGATCTAACATCGTGAGTGGATCCATAACGATGACTTCAGCCATCTCGCCTGTGTCGACAGGCCGCAACCGTGAATAATCTTCAATGGCTGTCTTAGGCGTACAGTGGAAGAGGAAGGCTGTATCGCTCTCGAATGTTCGCAGTAGGGAGCCCACAGCGACATCAAGCCCTGTCTCTTCGAGGGTTTCACGCGCTGCCGTCTCTCGAGCCGTTTCGCCTGGTTCGTGCAATCCAAAGGGGATACGTATGTCCCGAAACACCGTGCCGATCCCCAACACGATTCCTTTAGGGGTTGGAATGAAACACCCCGCTGCTTTAACCTTAGCCTCAACCTCATCTTGAGTAGCGAAGGCATCAAAGGGCAACAACAGATATGCACAGCTAAACAACCAGAGACAGCCCACTATTGACATCGGCCGTGCCATCGTTTTCCTCAACTTCTTCGCGCAATATGTCTAATACACGTCTGCAGTTTAGGGGTGCCCATGATACATCGTCGCGGGTCATGAGCCACCTTCCACTCCGTGTTACTTGCCTTACTGCTCGGGGACGACATTACGTCGTTGAGCGCCCAATCGTATTGGTCGTCGGCGATTCGTGTTGTCCGGGCCAGCGCCGAGGCGAGTGGGGGCCCCGCATACAGCTGTAGGTGACGGTTGCTGTCCTCGAAGTCCTCTTGAAACCACGTATAGATGCTAGAGACAATCAGGCGGCCGTCCTTGATCTGAGCCCCACAGCGTATTTCCTCCTGCGAGCGATCACGTTTGATTGCATTAGTAGTTATGACACTTCATCGGTGTTTTGCCTGTTGTACGCTGACCAGCATAACGTTGATTTGGGGGCTTGCCGTAACCACACGCCGCAGAGGGGTGATAACATGGCGAAGAACCGCCATCAGGACATGGCCGATGAATGCCACGGCGCTTTCCATCGCTCTGTTTATTCTCAGGATTGGTCTTGCGGGATTCTTGCTCCTATGGAGCCTCGACAAGCTGGTCGCCCCGGAGGGGGCGATGGCGATATACCAGTTTTTTTACCACGTCAGGATTACGACCGAAATCGCCTACGTCATCGGAGCCTTTGAGTTCTTGTTGAGCCTTGCAATCATGGCGGGATGCCTGAAAACCTATAGTTACGGGCTTGGACTCTTGCTTCATGTGACAAGCACGACTGCCAGCTACCAGCAACTGCTAAATCCATTTGGGGGAAACCATCTATATATCGCGGCCATTCCCGTCCTAGCGGGCTTTATCGCCCTATTTCTCATGCGTCGCCAGGACACCCTCTGGAGCCTGGATGCAGCGTGGCGTAAATAACGAATGCGACTGGGCATCATTACAGAACGCAGGAGATCATTTTCATTCAAAGTTGCTCGGAAGAACCAAATAGCTCAAAGACCCGAGGGGGCGGAGTACATCATATGATGACGCATGGGCATCATCACCATCATGGGACAGCCCTCAAAACATCGGCTCACGCAACGCTGCACTGCTTGCTCGGCTGTGTCATCGGCGAAGTGGCCGGGCTTGCGATTGGCATCACGTTTGGACTCACTGTGGGAGTCACGATCACGCTGGCGGTAATCCTGGCCTATGTGTCGGGGCTCTCGTTGGCCGTCCTGCCCGTCATGAAACACGAACGGCTTTGCTTCACCAGAGCCCTTCGCGTGGTGTGGATCGGTGAAGGGATCTCGATCGGGATTATGGAGTTGGTCATGAACTGGGTGGATTATTGGATCGGCGGTGTGCCGGCGATGTCGGTGCGGCTGCCGTCATCCATTACCTACTCGCTGGAAGTGCACGACCGCTGCTTGCGTTGTTCTTAGCCCTGACTGCGTGTGTGTGTCTGGGCGCGCTCACAGACACAAACGCCGCTAACCACAGTTGGCGAGCTTCTTGTCGAGCGTGTCGTCTTCGTCTGTGCCTTCGCTAGTCAAACCGGGGTTAGGCTTAACTTTTGGCAATCCGGTTCCCCGAGTCCGTGCCACGCCGGTTCGACTAGATCCAAATTGAACCCTCAGCGTCCGATCACTGTCTCATTGGAGTGTGAGACTCGATGTCGTTACGCTTTGCAGTCACGCAGCATTCACCACAAGAATGCCAGACCTGCATTGTAGGCACCACAAAGAGAGAAGTGTGAAATTTCAGTCGTCGTTATTGCCTTTACTGGCTGTCTGTCTTGCCCTGCTGCCCGCGCCAGCTTTGGCCAAGCACGAGGCCAATCATCGCTATAACGTCAAGGGGTTCGTACTCGATGAGAATGAGCAACCCCTTGCAGATAGTGCCGTGACAATACGCTCAGGCAATAGCGTGATCGGATATCAAAAGACAAATTCTCAAGGCTACTACAACATCCCGTTGCATTTGCACGACACTGATTTTGGCAAGAAGCTTCAGGTACGGACAGCAGCTGGTGAAGCAGTGATTCGGGCAACGTTTACACCTGGTAACAAAGCAACTCGGCGCGTCCACTATGCAAACCTGATCGGCGGCAAGCTCGTAGAAAATCAGTTTTCTAGAAGGCGCTTTCCTGCGTCGGTATATATCGCCAGCACCGCCGCGGTGGTGGCTGTGTCCGCGACAATCATCGTTGCACGCCAGGCCAAGCGCCGGCGGCGGCGTAAATTAGCTAAGGTTCAGAAGCACAAGAAAAGAAAACGCTAGTGCCCCGTCATGACCACTGTCTATTGCGGGCCAGGCCCGAATAGAATGGTGCGTTTTGGAACCCATGGCTCAGGGCTGGTCTAATGGATGGACCGAGGTAGAACAACTCCCGATGGAGGAAATATGAAAACCACAATTGCAGCCGCCACAGGGTTGGTGGCAGTGCTGGCAACGCCCGTTTACGCCTTTCAATGTCCAGTGGATGTAAACCAGATAGATGCGGCCTTGCAGGCCGAGACGAGCCTCGGCGCGGACCAGCTCGCTGAGGTGAAAAAGCTGCGCGACGAGGGTGAGCAGCTACACACGGCGGGCAAGCACGCGGAGGCAGTCGCGACTCTAGCCAAGGCCAAGGAGCTGCTCAACATCTAAAAGGCTTGAGCTTTACCGGTCGCACGATGTATTGTGCGGAACATCAGGAGGGTCGAAACTATGGATCACAGAACACTTAGGGGTGTGGCGTTAGCGGCTGCGCTGGTCTTAATGCCCACGGCGGCGTTAGCATGTGGCAGTGCCGCACAGCAGACCCACGTAGGACAGGTAACGGCGGTCGACAAGGGAGCGGGGTCGTTTACGATCTTCGATGTGCAGACAGCAACTCCGATCACTTTCTCTTCAGATGAAACGCTCCTCGAGGGGCTCGAGAACGTGCGCGGCATGGTACAGGTGAAATACGAGCACGACGGGGACGCGCTCAGGGCCATCGACATCCGTTACTAAACATATCCGACCTGGCTCGCCCGCGGATTTCGGTCGACGAGCATGCGGATGCTGCGCCGCTCGGTGCATCCCCGCAAAACGCCGGGTAAGCGTTGACCGCAAGAATCGTAGGGGTATTGGCGCGGGAGCGAAACTTGCAGAGATGGTGCTAGTCTAAAATAGACTAAGGCGCGTCTCCTGACAGTTCCGCGGGTTTATCCCCGTTGGGTGCGCCGCAGCATAGAAAGGTATCCGATAATGGTGAAAAAGACCCTCCTGGCGCTTGTCGCGGGAATCCTCGGTTGGCAAGTCGCGCTAGCCAACGAAGAGATAACACCTGCCCTCGTCAGTTCCATGGACCAAGTCATACTGGGGGTGAAACCTGATTCGGTTAGCCACTCGCCCATCAACGGTTTGTATGAACTCGCCATCGGCCCAAGTATCGTTTACGTAAGCAGAGACGGGCGCTACTTGTTTCGGGGAGATGTGGTTGATTTAAGAACCCAGGCAAATCTAACTGAGGTAAAGCGCAAGCAGGCCCGCATCAATGCGATCAACGGTCTGGACGAGAACGGCATGATCGTGTTCGCCCCGGAGAAGCCAAGCTACACGATCACCGTGTTCACGGATATTACCTGTCCCTACTGCCAGAAGCTTCACCGCGATATGAACAAACTGCACAGCCTGGGTATCAAGGTCAGGTATCTCGCCTTTCCTCGTGCCGGCATTCCATCGCGCGCTTATGACGACATGGTCTCTGTATGGTGCGCCGATAACCCGCAGAAGGCGCTGACCGACGCGAAGGCAAATGGAGGTCGACAGGTAGTACCCAAGCGTTGTGACAACCCGGTAGCGGCACACTACAACATGGGTCAAGCGGTCGGAATTAGGGGCACGCCGACGATCTTCCTGGAGAACGGAGACAGGGTGCCCGGCTATGCACCTCCACAGCGCCTGGTCCAGCTACTCGAGACCGGTAAGGCTGAGCTCGCCCGCCAATGATCAATGCGATTCGCCACCCTGGCGCGTAACTCACCTATGAGCTCACGGAATATTCGGCGCAGCGTTTCACTCCTCGTGGTGTTGGCACTATGGCTACCACTTCAGGGTTTGCACGCGGGAGATAGAACGGTATCCAGTGCACCCGGATGCACCGGGGTCAGCGTACCTGTAAACACGCCTGACAATCCGGACTGCCGTAACGGAGAATCGCTAAGTGCTTCTACTTGCATGTTGTTCTGCTCAGGAGCAGCAGCAATACTTTCAGACGCACCAATAGTTGATGACTATTCCGCGGAGCAGGCCCCTATCTTCTCAAGCATCTTGCGGTTCAATTGGCCAGTCGGCCCGGAACCTTTTCCTCCCAAACGCTACGTCTCTGCCTAGGCTGCGACAGTTTGCCTGCGGTGGTTCGTCTCCAGTCGCTGATTGACTAACCACTTCAACGTTCGGAAACAGACCAACCGCGCTCCCACTGTAGACTGCAGCATCGGCCGCCTGGTCATACCGTATTCTGAGCCGTGAAAAGAGGTTCTTGTAGAGAAAATCATGAATAGTGTGTCGAAACAGACAGGGTTAATCATCGCCATTGTGTTTGCAGCCATCTCTATTTCTGGCCCACTTATTTTCTTGGGCGTCCAGTTAGGACAGGTTTCCGTAACCAAGACAATCATCGATGAAGCAGAGCTCACTCAAAAGATCGAAGTTGGTATTGAGAAATACGTACGGAAAGAAAAAGCAGCGCTCGAAAGAGCTCATGCTAAAAATGCCAAGCTCGTGCGCCGTGTTTCCGATACAAGAGATCACATATATGGAAACCCAGACGCTAAAATTTCTTTGATTGAATACTCTGACTTTGAATGCCCTTTTTGCAAACGCTTCCACCCAACGGCTAAGAAGGTGGTGGAGGCCTATGGCGACAAGGTCAATTGGGTCTACCGCCATTTCCCTTTAGCTTTTCATAACCCGGGGGCGCAAACGCAAGCCGAGGCCTCAGAATGCGCTAATGAGTTGGGCGGGAATAAAGCGTTCTGGAGGTATGCTGATTTGATTTACGAACGGACCACGTCTAATGGCGATGGATTTCCGCTGGATAAGCTCGTTCCCTTGGCTAAGGAAATTGGGCTGAATGAGCGGACATTCCGAACCTGCCTGGACAGCGGAAAGTATACGGCACGTGTCAAACAGGATCTGATCGAAGGCGCGCAGATCGGAATCAGCGGCACGCCCGGGAACATTCTTTTAAACAACGAAACAGGGGCGGTAAGTCTGAAAATGGGAGCAGTCCCTTTGGCAGCATTGAAGGCAGAGATAGAGCGACTGCTCAACTAATTGGATGAGACATGACGTGGATGACATTTCTATCTGAGAAGATCAATGACACCCTACGTGAACGCTGCACAACGAACTGATCATGGCTGACGGTGTTCTTGAGAAAGCGACACGGCCGGTGCGCCGGCGCTTGGTGTTCCTGCTGCCTTTAGTAGCGCTGCTAGGGCTCACCGTACTGCTTGGCGTTGGTCTCAGCTTGAACCCAGGTCAGATTCCTTCTCCCTTGATCGGCAAGTCTATTCCGCAGTTCGGCCGCCTCCCGCCCGTCCTAGGCCGGACATTGGGACTTTCAAGCACTGATCTCAAAGGCGGGGTGTCCTTGGTGAACGTCTTTGCCTCCTGGTGCGTCGCCTGCCGTGCTGAGCACCCGCTGTTCATGCTACTCCAAGAGCAGGGCGTGGTACCGATTCACGGACTTAATTATAAGGACCAGCCGAAAGACGCCGCCAATTGGTTGCGTGAGCTGGGCGATCCCTATACCCGTACTGGTGCCGATATCGATGGGCGCGTCGGCATCGAATGGGGAGTCTACGGCGTACCGGAGACGTTTGTGATCGATAAAGAAGGACGAATTGCCTACAAGCACATCGGGCCGATCTCGCAAGTCGACTGGAAAGGCAAGATCGCGCCGCTCATTGAGCGTCTACGCAAGTGAAGCGTAGCTGTTTCCCTACATCGCAAAGTAGCCAATTTCGATGAGACTGACAAAAAAACTCCTGGTTGTGGCCGTCGTGTTCGCCGCGTCTATAACCGCCGCCGCGCTGGTTTACAAGGCGCGCGTGGCGGTTCAATCTGATACATCGGTATCCGCGACCACAAAAGGCTCTCTAACCAGCAAGCCGGGATTTGTCTTCGCGATCCACCCGCAACCGAAGGCCTTGAAGGAATTCAAATTCGTGAGCGGCGACTTGAAAGCCGCAAGTCTCAGCGACTTCCGCGGCAAGGTGGTGTTGCTCAACATTTGGGCGACCTGGTGTGGGCCA
Organism: Proteobacteria bacterium SPGG2; assembly: GCA_001643475.1. GTDB lineage: Bacteria > Pseudomonadota > Gammaproteobacteria > Acidiferrobacterales > SPGG2 > SPGG2. The sequence goes on from LXTK01000242.1 coordinate 6,935, forward strand.
TGTCGCATAGAGATGCCGACACTTGATCGGTTACAGGCCATGCTGGGAGGTCCTGACTTCGAGGTGCTGGCGCTATCCATCGATCAAGGCGGCGTCCCTGTTGTCAAGGATTTCTACGAGGAGCTCGGGTTGAAGGCATTGCGCATTTTCGTGGACCCCTCCATGACGGCGCCGGTGGCGCTCAATGCCCTCGGTGTGCCGACCACCCTGCTCATTAGCCGCGAGGGTCGCGAGATCGGCAGGTACACCGGTCCCGCGGAATGGGACGGCCCGGAGGTAGAGGCCCTCATTCGCGGGTATCAAAAAAATTGAGGCGCAAATCGCTGAGTAACTTGATCACCAACTTGATCCAGGCAGCACATAAGTCAAGTCATAAATCAAACGAATCAGAGAGCATATTGTAATGATTGAAATCTCAAGCATCGGCGTGCTGACAGCCTTCGTTGCCGGACTCGTTTCGTTTCTCTCTCCCTGCGTGTTGCCGCTGGTGCCCGGATACATCTCCTACGTAACGGGCCAGTCACTGGACGGTAATCACGGGCAAGCAACCACACCTGCTAGGCTTTCAGTTCTTATTTTGAGTGTGTTTTTCGTCCTCGGTTTTTCAACCGTGTTCGTGGCACTCGGCGCGAGCGCTACGACGCTTGGTCAATTCCTACTAAGTTACCGTTACGAGGCAAACATCATCGGCGGCGCGATTATCATCCTGTTTGGCCTGTTTCTAACCGGACTTTTCAACTTCTCATGGCTTCAGCGCGACATGCGCTTTCACACCAACATCAAGGGCGGCCGTCCCCTGGCCGCTTACGTACTCGGCTTGGCGTTCGCCTTTGGTTGGACGCCGTGCATCGGGCCGGTGCTGGGGGCGATTCTGACCGTGAGCACGGTCTCACCGGCCATGTCAAATGGAGTGGCCTTACTCAGTGTCTACTCACTCGGGCTAGGGGTGCCGTTCCTACTCGCGGCCGTGTTCGCGGGTGCCTTTATGGGTCGCCTGAAGACGATGCGCCGCATCGGCCGCCCGCTCCAGATCACCGCCGGTGTGATTCTGATCGTCATGGGAATTGCCATGATCACCGGCCAGCTCTCGGTATTCGCGTATTGGCTGTTGAAGACATTTCCTGGCTTGGCCACCATCGGATAGCTGCGCCTGGAGCTCTTGTTTGCGACATGTGCCTATCCACGAACGCCTGCGTTGGTAGTGATGGCGACGAAACATGAAGGAAGCGATTAATGCCTGACGCGTTTAGTGTCGGCCCGGTTCTGATCCCGACATTGCGTGCGGGCATCATTGTCTCGTTGCTGTTCGCCATCTGGGTAGCAGCGCGCATCTCCGGATACATGAATCTTGAATCGGGTTTGGCACGGCGTGTGGCCGAGACGAGCGTGTGGCTAGGTCTCATCGGCGCTCGATTAGGCTTTGTCGTCACCAACTGGAGTGGATTCCGTGACACGCCTTGGACCGCACTCTACTTCTGGCAGCCCGGTTACCTACCTTTAGCGGGTCTGCTAGTCGGCGCAGGCTATGCATTCTGGCGGCTGCGTCACCAGGAACCGCGCCAGCGCCTGCGCTATGTTCGTGCGCTAGGCACCAGCTTCGCGTTGGCGGCTCTGCTGATCGGAGTGGTCGTTGCCGCAATGCAGATCAGGTTCGACCCGGCTGTGCTCCGTCCCGGCGACCCGGTACCAAACTTTACGTTACAAACTCTTGACGGTAAGCCGGTGACTTTTTCAAGTCTCCAGGGACAGGCAGTCGTGCTCAATTTCTGGGCCACATGGTGCCCGCCGTGCCGGCGTGAAATGCCGTTACTCGACACCGTTCAAAAGGAATACAACACGCGTGGCGTAACGATTGTGGGCATCGACTTAGGTGAACCTATGGACTTGGTAAGGGCTTATGCTCAGGCCGTCGGCATCACATATCCAATCTGGGTTGACGCTCCTACTCGCGGCCCGGAATTTAATCGGACACACGAATTGTATGACCGATTCGGCGGCGTTGGCTTACCGACGACGTTCTTTATCGATGCAAACGGTATCATCCGCGATCGATACATTGGCGAGCTCAACCGTGCTTTCCTGCAAAATCGGATCGAGGCGATGCTAACGCGCTAACCATAGAATGTAGCAATCGATCCAAAACATAAGAATTTGCTGACGCTCCGCGAAAACGCCCAATTGGCGATCAGCCTTAAGGGCACGAACCTCCTTTGTGAGAGCTTGCAGCTCGCTTGAATCAGTGTCCGCAATGACCGGGCTAGAAAACCGAAAACGACAACGAAGAGCACTAGCACCCAAAGCTTTGTGCTTATGATGACTTCCTTTTTGATCTATCGGTTAATCCAATAGCAATACTCTTCGCGGACCTCTTTGATCCACACCAAACTAGACACGTCTACTAGTCATGCCGCAGTCCGGGAACAGATGCACCAAGAGTATCAATGTAGAAGAAAGGAATGCCGCTAGCGGAAGGGAGTATCTATAGACGCACCCGGCGCAGCCGCAAGGCATTGGTCACCACCGATACCGAGCTAAAGCTCATCGCAGCTGCTGCGATCATGGGTGAAAGCAACAACCCAAAAAATGGGTAGAGCACACCGGCGGCGATCGGGACGCCGAGCGAGTTGTAAATGAACGCGAAGAACAAGTTCTGGCGAATATTGCGCATGGTCGCACGGCTCAAGCGCCGTGCCCGCACGATGCCACGCAAATCACCCTTGACGAGGGTGACCCCGGCGCTTTCCATGGCAACATCGGTGCCGGTACCCATGGCGATGCCGACGTGGGCCTGCGCCAAGGCCGGCGCATCATTGATGCCATCGCCGGCCATGGCCACGATGCGACCCTGGGCCTGCAGTTCCTTGACCCGATCGGCCTTCTGGTCGGGCAGGGTCTCGGCCTCGACGCGATCGATGCCGAGCTTGCTCGCAACCACCTCGGCCGTGGTACGGCTGTCACCGGTCAACATCACCACTTGCACGCCTTCTTTATGCAGCGCCTCGATCGCTTCGGGCGTAGAGCCTTTGATGGGATCGGCGACGCCGATTA
>LXTK01000046.1 GCA_001643475.1 Proteobacteria bacterium SPGG2
CCTCATTGTCAATCCAGGTTGGAGATCGTGTTGATGTCTTCTGGTGGCTGCAGAACGGCCACATACTGACAATCTCCGCCGCCCAGCTAGATTTCCATTATAGCCTAAAGGGCACAAAACGCGCGCTGGCGAAAGTCAAGGAATGCCTAGATTTAGCTAAACCACCTTCGCTACGGAATGGCAAGCGTTAACGTACTCGGGCAGTAGCCAGGCAGACTTGGAGTTCTTGGTTGAAGTCGTCTTGTTTGATCGGCGACTCTATAGATAAGCCCTACCAGAGTGATGCTTTCTAACGCCACGCACCAGCGGCGGCTGTAAGCCGCGTCCGTTGCATGCGTTGGTTAGGCGAGACATGTCTATTGTCAAGAGCCCAACTATTTCCTTCGGCCCAACCGGTCAGGCCGTTGAGGGCAAAGGCTGTCCAACCGTATTGGCAAAATCTCTGACGTCTTCTTCGTCACCTCTAAACGGGCTGCCTCGTTCCAACTTTAGAGAGGCGGTCATCGCCGCAAATTTCCCCACTTCATCAAATTTGGTGCTTTTCTCCCTGTAGAAGAGATAGCCAGCCATGTAAGTGTCACCACAACCGGTCGGGTCAACGGCAACYGTATTCCGAGGTGGATAAGYRGGAACCCAGTATGATTTACCTTTGGAGTAAACCAATGAGGGATTGCCCCCACRGGTTATAAYCACTTCTTCTGGACCGYAGTTTGATAGYTCGAYGGCAATYTCTGTCATATYCCGTKCATGCGAYAGAATCCTYGCCTCTTCTTCGTTAGCCTTTACTATGTTCACRAAGGCWAGCGCTGCCGTTTTCTCTTTCCACGCTGCATGCCTSACTKSYGCCCAGCCTCGACYTCTYTYCACAACGTCYCTTACRAACCCTTGCACATCGAGYGAGATTCYTGCCCTGKCTGCWAGAAACCGGATTACTTCAAGGGGAATRTCATCTTTCGTCAMCGGACCAAGATGGAAGATTCTRGCTTCACAGMSTGATGCGTCRCGGACAGTAAACGGCYTCGCCACGTCTTTCACCCATTGYTCCCTYGTATTGGTGTCACTKGAATACACGTTCGTAAACRTCGTCGTCCGGTCACTTTCTCCTAAGAAAAYAGGGATGTGTTCTTTCTCCAATTCGCTTAAAAGGAAAGTATCWTGATCATGCAGTTTAGTAATCACCGCAACACTCATGCCGAGATTTTTCAAAGCGAYAGCTGTATAATAGGCCGTGCCYCCAGGCRTCTYGATTTYACCGTCAKCGGTGTTTGCSAYGTCCTTCGTTATGTGRCCAACTACGCAGACATCGAACATCATTGGTTGTCTTTTTCTTCCTTTGGYGGATTCGATCCTTRCKWSYRAMRMKMGTRWWTYMTRWWNGTTWATCRAWNAWCGYYRRRMYCMCCRYGMYRMYWCCTRYRMRRTCNNCATCNATAATRWSYYAMKCMYNTTCGRKRWTKSASWMAMNTCTGNCTWTMKAMSSWMNGCGKRYWNTTCWKWWKWRTWYSYMWMKRTCAATGGCATTCGATCTTCGAGATTCGGTTCTTAAAGAAGTCGCTGACGTAGATTGTGCCATCGCTAGCGACTGTGACCCCGGCTGGGTACTGGACTAGTTGCTCTTCTGTAAATAGACTCAAACTCTGCACCAAGCAACGCCTGCTCGAAGTTGCGATAAGCTACAATAGTCGATACACCTTCCGGCAGCTTATAGCGTATGCGGGTCACCCTGCCTTCCAAGCCGATTGTAGAGTCCCTATTTTTCGATAATCCACCATAGTTTTTGACTTTACTCGTAATCAGACCGAACTCATCGAATTCGCTGGTTTGGTAACTGATGATCTCTGAACCCGCGTACCGGGAAACCATCGGATGGTCCTGGCTGGCTTTCACATCCGCACGCCCACTTGCACTCAAAAATATCAGCAAGATCACTGCAATGGGTTTTATCGATTTCATTGAATACCTCTCTTTATTTAGACGAGATGCGTTACCCATATCCTGTTTCGAGCCAGACGGTACGGTGTGGTTGCCTGATAGGTTTACCGCGGCCTTTCGTCGATTGCAGGCGATGGCGAATATCGGTGTCGTGCGGCTCCATGACCTGCGTCATACGCACGCAACGCAACTATTACGGCAAGGCATTCATCCCAAGATTGTGTCAGAGCGCCTCGGTCATTCCTCGGTCGGTATTACTCTCGACACGTACTCTCACGTCTTACCTGGAATGCAAGCAGAGGCCGCTCGTAAACTCGATGCCGCCTTACGTCTTGCCATCAACCGGCAGTCGTAATGTTGGCAATTGGTTGGCAATTCGTTGGCTACGCAAGCCCCGCGTGCAACAACGACTGCCATAACCTGTTGAAATAATGGCGGAGAGGGAGGGATTCGAACCCCCGGACGGTTGCCCATCAACGGTTTTCAAGATTACGGCTCCCTGTACCCTACTCTCCCCGTTGATACCTACGAGTCCTTATTATAAGCGTTTACTGGAAGTGCGTTAGGGATTCTATACCGGCTGATACCCGCCTCCCCAGCAGGTCATTAGCAAGAGATTAGCAAGCAACCTTTTGACTCCGTCGAACGACTGCTTACGGCCAAAAGCCGACCTTCGTCAAAGGAGTTCATTTGCTCAGTCAGACCATCTTGGAATGACCGCTCTCGCCTATGAGCGGCCGTTCGCCGAACCAAAAGGTTGCATTGGTGAAAGGCAACAACCGGCCATTAGCAGACATTCCCTATGGCTCGGTGGGCACGCTGCCCTGGCGGAAATACATTCCCCAAAGGGGTTTGTACCTTATGCTAGTGGGCTCGTGGTGCCGTTTGAGGTCACCGCATGAACTCTAGCTACAGCACAGGCGCACATCCCAATTAAGACCACTTGCGGGTCATTGGATCTCTCATTGTGAGCCGGCGCAGTCAGGTAGCCCAGGCGGACGTCCGGTTTGAAACCTAAGGCGCGCGTTTTCGTCAGGTCACGTCTTGAAGCCCCGTCGGCACAATCCCCAGAGGAAAACCGCAAACAGTACGTGAGGCACGAGCGACGCCGGAATCAACTTCGGGCTTATCCCAAGCCCTAAGAACCCCCAGCCAATGATGGGGAAGAAGACGACCAAGATCACGCCCCAAAGCGCGAGGCCCAACCACAGCGCATTCAAGAAGGTCAGATGATCGCGAAATACTATTACGTAAACAAGCGCCCAAAAGGTTACATAGGCGACATGAAACAGCAAGCCTACCGGAAGCGGTACGTTCGGACCGAGCAGGACCTGGGCAAAAGCGAGGCTGGGGGGCTTTGGCATCGGGGCGATGCCTAATTTAAATGCCGGCCCCATAACGGCGAATAAGAAGACTGCCGTGAGTACGCCAATGCCGAGTGCTTTCAATGTCTCCTTTGGAGTAAGCCACTGTATCTTCATTGGGTATCTCCTTGCCCTAGGGGAGCGACGTTGACGATCACCCGTTTGTCGGCGTCTATGGTGAAACGCACGTTATCGCCCGGCTTGAGTCCYTGCAGCAGTGTCGCGGGAGTGACCATGAAGCTCATTTCCACCATAGGCGCCATGAAGTCCTTGATCTCCTCGTGGGTAAGGATTAGKCGGCTCTTCCGTGGCTCAACGGCGACGATGAYGCCCACGCCCTCGAAGAGMCCTTTCGCCGCGACCACCTCGTCRGCGGGCAACGCCGGCGCCTTCTTGCCACCCTTGCCGACGATCAATKTACCCAGCATYCCAAGCTGCTCATGGGTTGGCACGTGGCAGTGGAACTCCARGGTGACATCTTCGTCGGGTGTCACGAAACGAAGGCTCTYGAGCCCAGGCCCTGTGAACTCCAGTGCGAACATGGGGTTGAGGCCTGGCAGCATTAGGGCGTGCCGCACTGCGTCGGTGTTTTCCAGAACGACCTCCAGCTCCTCGCATCGCTCCGCTCGAATCTCCCGGGGCTCGAAAGCGAACACTTCGCCTTCGCGCGCAAACTTGATTCCCCCTTTCATCTCAATACGGCGAAAGCCGCGCGGTTGCTCGCACGAGGTCGCCACGATCCGATGTTGCTCCAGCGGATCCTCCGGGACGAAGGCGGCCTCAATCTCGGTGAACGCCCAAGCAGAGCCCGACACGGCCATCGCCAGAGCAGCAGCCGAGATGCCAGCAAACAACGTTCCCTTCATRACYACCYCCTTCGSYAGCTTCTTACTCSGCCRCGCGAACCGGATAGGTGAATGTGCCGCCCACKGGKTCTTCCTCCGGCCAGCCGTATTCGTAGTCYTCSAMYGTCGTATTGAATATCGCCGGGTCAAAGACCGGGATGTGACCGAGGTAGTACTCRGGRTCRAAGAAWCGGTCGAGGCTGGTRGCAACYTTGGGSAGCCCRTCYTCACCCATRAACCCCTCGTAGACGATCGCGGTGATGTCTCCRCCGGGGCTGATYCCTTTGTTGGTGACGGTGKGYTCMGYGTGGTCGTGCATGATCCACACCCCGGGKCCCGAGGCATAGACRTCRTCGCTCCCCGGCCTGAGCTCCAGRTCGATRCGCTGGGCGGCGCCGACGTCRAARACATCACGAGTGTAGCGCATGCCGGCMGGCACCGGATAWCCRTCAAGGTGGGTCAGSGTCGGGTGATGGCCATGGGTRTGKAGTTTCATCGGYCGGGCGCCGGCATTGAGGATGCGYAGYTTGACSMGTTGSCCYGAYTTYACCTCGATCGGYGTRTCSCGCARGGTGAAGGGRAAGGAACGRCCRTTSAGGAGGAAGATG
>LXTK01000166.1 GCA_001643475.1 Proteobacteria bacterium SPGG2
CAATCAAGAATTGACATGCCTTATCATTTGATGTATCATTACTTCACCAAATCTCATTCACCGGAGTTTAACCGATGGCCGGAAGTAGCACCAGGTCTGAGATTAGATTTTGTTTGAAATGTGCCAACCCACTCGAAGATCGGATGATCGAAGGTCGAATCCGGCAAGGGTGTACCGCATGTGATTTCGTTTTTTACCGCGACCCGAAGCCAGTCGCAGGGGTTCTCGCGCTCAAAGATGGTAAACTCCTACTTATCCAGCGTGGCAACGAGCCAAGGCACGGTTTCTGGAGTTTCCCCACAGGTTTTATCGACATTGGAGATACCCCGCAAGAAACGGCGATTCGTGAGGCACAAGAAGAAGCAAACGTTGAGATACAACTACATCGACTCCTAGGAGTTTACTCTAATGCCCCACGCACTGTTGTGCTCATCGTTTATGTCGGGGCAATTGTATCGGGTGAACCGAAGGGAGGGGCAGAAGCGTTAGATGCGCGCCTGTTCGATCCGCAATCYCTCCCGGAGTTGGCGTTNGAWCWCRATGCCTCATCCATAGGCGCTTTTTCCAGTGATGCGTCGGGGGGCGCTGTTTCAAGTGTGATCTCTTCGGAATTGGCATCGGCCATCGCCATGTCGGCAGTAAGATTAATGGCTGCATCCAGGTCGTTGGCATCTTCATGTAGTATTGGGTAGGCGTCGTCTGTACTAACGTCAGAAGACTCTGCCCATGCGATTTCTTCAGCCGCCGCATTTGCATCCGTGAGTTCAACCGCATCGACCACATCAGAAGTGTCAGCGTCGACCTGGTCCACTTCAGCCAATTGAGCGGCTAGAGATTCCAGCGATTCGGTATCCGCGGACATATCCTGGCCCGCGAGCTCAGCATCGCCGGGTTCGGAAGCGGGCGTAGCGCTATCCGTATCTGCATCGACCTTGGTAGCGGGCTGAACGCCATTGCCATCGTGACGGTCGGTTTCGCCGAGATCGTTGCCCATTAGTTCGTTAAGTGACTCTAATACCTGGCTCGTGTCCAGGTTTCGCTTTTGCATAGTCTGTAATCGTTGGCGGCTTCGTTGGGGTGGTGCTGGTGCGAAAGGGGCAGGCTTACCGGCTTGGCCAGATATCTCGGGGTCTTGCGTGGGTGCGGGCCCAGCGTCTACAAACTCATTTCGGACTAGATCCTCGAGGGATTTTCGCACCTCCTCGAGCGTGTGTTTAGCTGAGGGTTTATGCTGTCGTTCGTCGCTGATGTCTGTCATTACTACCCGTTGGAAACGTCCGCAACCCGGTTACAGATTGTGCGTCTGTAACGAGTAACTTCGTTCTCGGTAGAATCGAAATCGTTCACGCGCTTGTTGCTTGGCCTCTTCGGCGGCACCGACCACATCTGCGACGCGTTCAAACCGACTAAAAAAAGACGGTATGGCTGATGCAAGAGAGATTAGCACATCATGGCAGTTTTCCGGAGGCTCTTGTTCGCCGATAAGAACTGGCACCTCCCGATCCAGATCGGCATTGTAGAGACTATGCGGAATGAAGCTTCCAGGATTAAAAGTCCACAGTAGACGGTCGAGGGTGGCGGATTGTTCCGAGTTCTCAGTCAAGATATAGAGCTGGTGACCGAGTCGAAAGGCCTTATTCGTTAATCTACATACTGCCAGACTTGGATCGATATCGTGGGTTAGGTAGAAATCGACGCGTGTCATAGCGCAGCTTATTTGTTGCGACAGCGGTTGATCAGGAACTGGGTCAGGAGGGGAACTGGACGACCGGTTGCGCCTTTGGCCTTACCGCCTTTCCAAGCAGTCCCGGCGATGTCGAGGTGTGCCCATTTGAACTTTCGGGCGAATCGCGAAAGAAAGCAGGCAGCAGTAATCGTTCCTGCCTCACGCCCACCAATATTGGCCATGTCAGCGAAATTGGTGTCCAACTGCTTTTGGTATTCGCTCCACAATGGAAGCTGCCAGGCGCGATCATAACTTTCTTTGCCAGCCGTTAACAGTTCGCGGACTAGCGGTTCATTATTGCCCATTAGCCCAATGGCATGACTCCCAAGTGCGATGACGCAGGCCCCGGTCAGTGTCGCGATATCGATAACGCTGGTCGGTTTGAAACGTTCGACGTAGGTCAGGGCGTCACATAACACCAAACGCCCCTCGGCATCGGTATTGAGAACCTCGACGGTCTGTCCCGACATGCTAGTCACCACGTCACCAGGCTTATTGGCATTAGCTCCCGGCATGTTCTCTGCCGCAGGAATGAGGCCGACTATGTTCACCGGCAGTCGTAATTCTGCCGCCGCTCTAAGGGTTCCGAGCACGCTCGCAGCACCACACATGTCGTACTTCATCTCGTCCATTTGGCTTGCCGGCTTGATTGATATACCGCCGGAATCGAAAGTGATGCCTTTTCCAACAAGTGCGATGGGTGCATCGCCCCCGCGTCGGCCGTTGTATTCGAGCACGATAAGTTTTGGCGGTTGGTGACTACCACGTGCCACTGACAGCAACGATCCCATGCCAAGGTCTTCCATGTCTGCCACTTCCAACACCTTGGTCGCGAGACCATATTCCCTTCCAAGCTCAGTAGCCTGTTCCGCCAGGTAGGTTGGTGTGCAGATGTTGCCAGGTAGGTTGCCCAGATCTTTAGTCAGGACCACGCCATTGCTTATGGCCTTGCCCTCTTTGATGGCTTGTTCGCCAGCGCTGATATCGCTGCGTTTGGGCACAGCCAGGACCACTTTGCGCAATGGTCGACGTGGGCTTGCGGGTTTGCTCTTTAGGCGATCGAAGCGGTAAGTCACGGCCTCGATAGTCAGTACCGCTTGCCGAACTTTCCATGCAATATCGCGCCCCTTCACCTCCAACTCGGTCAGATAGGTGGTCATTTCTGTCGAGCCGGTCTCGTCGAGCAGCTTGGCTGCCTTAACGTTAACTTCACAATACTGTGCTTCGGCGAATTCCCGTTCTTTCCCGCAACCAACTAGGAGAACACGTTCGCTAAGGAGGTTCGGTAAGTGATGTAGTAGCAGCGTTTGCCCGAGCTTGCCCTCCATGTCACCTCGACGCAAAAGGCTTGAAATCATGCCTTCCGTGGCCTGATCGATTTGACGTGCCCGAACCGACAGCTTTCGGGAGTCAAATACGCTGGCTACGATGCAACCGGTACGTTGTTTCTGGGGGTTGCCACTTTTTGCGATAAATTCCATATTTGATGTAGCTACCATCAACCAGACAGCGCCGGTATGTGGTATATTTTTGGAAACATGGTCTATAGGTTCTCTTTAGTGATCAGTTCCTTAGGGACACGATGTGCACACAATACCAAACTTCGATGATCGTTAGTCAAAAGAGCCCCGTAGACCGCCATTTTCCATTGTTTGCCGGGCCTTTGTCAAAACGATAGGGCGTTAAGTGTGGTTATAAAACGCGCATTCTATCGTGAGGCAATACTTACTACCTTGGCTGTAACCTTGGTGTTGGTGGTGTTGTTTCTGTTTTTGGTGCTGACCAAGCTATTGGGAAAGGCTGCTATTGGTGAATATGCTAGTGGCATCGTCTTTACGCTGCTAGGGCTAGAACTGGGTAGGCGACTTGAGGTCCTGCTACCGTTGGCGTTCTATCTTGGTGTCTTGCTCACGTTTGCGCGCTGGTATCGCGACAGTGAGATGACGGTGCTAGCGGCTTGCGGGGTCGGACTGCCCTCCCTCTGTCGGCCGGTGGTCATTTTGGCTACTTGTTTTGCTGTTGTCGTTGGGATTTTCTCGCTCTATTTGTCACCTAAGGCATCGGCGTTGAGCGAGCAGGCAAAGAACGATGACGCTAATAGAACCACAATCACCAGCGCCAGTGCGGGTGTATTTACAGAGTTGCGCAACAGCGGCCGGATTTTTTACGCGGAGAAAATCGGTGCCGGTCCGACGTTCGAGAACATATTTGTGTACGACAGGAAAGCGGCGAAGAAAAACATATTGGTGGCCAATAGCGGCGAGCAGTACCGGGATTCGCAGACCAGGGAGGAGTTCTTGGTTCTTAGGAACGGATCCATTTACGAAGGCACCGCCGGCGAGCGGGACTACCGAATCACGAAATTCGACAACTACAGACTACGGCTAATAGCAAAGGAAGACGATCGGCCGGCGACGGATGTTGAGGGCTTGCCTTCCTGGACGCTCCTAAAATCGAGCAACCCGCGGCACGCAGCCGAGTTCCAATGGCGCCTGGCCAAGCCCATCAGTGTCGTCCTATTGGCGGTACTTGCCTTGGTCTTGGCGCATACCGATGCAAGGAGAGGGCGCGTTGGTAATCTGCTTGGGGCTATTCTTATCTATTTCGTATACACCAACATGCTCGGGATTGGTGAGACCTGGCTTAAGGACGGGAGTGTGCCAACCGCAATCGGTCTATGGTGGGTACACGGAGCACTGGCGATAACTACTGCCTATTTACTAAAGCGTCGGGTGCAGAACAAACCACTGTTGGCGCTATGGTCATAGGGATATGAGTCTGATCAGCCTGCTCGATCGCTATATCGCCCGATCGATTCTACATAGCACGCTGTTGGTATTTGCGGTTCTACTCGGCCTTTTCATATTCGTACTTTTTATTGATGAACTTGGCGACGTCGGCAAAGGCCAGTTCGATCTCTATGCACTTATCAAGTATGTTATCCTCAGCCTACCTAGAAGGATCTATGAGCTTTTTCCAGCTATCGCCTTGCTGGGCGTCATTCTCGGATT
>LXTK01000175.1 GCA_001643475.1 Proteobacteria bacterium SPGG2
ATGCCGTGCTGGCGATTTTTCCCATCCGAGATTCAAGCACGACGGCTAGTGATGCGTGTAAATTGGCACTCACCGCCGTGCGCGACGCGGACGGTCGCCTCACTCAGGTCAACCATGAACGCAAGGAGATCAAGAAGGATGCGTTGTCATTCGGTCTCGGCTTGCACCTGGGCGACGTGATGTACGGCAATATCGGGGTCCCCGAGCGGGTCGAGTTCTCAGTCATCGGTCCCGCCGCCAACGAGGTGGCACGCCTCGAAGGCATGACAAAAGAACTCAACCGCCACGTGCTCATCAGTGCAGAATTCGCGCAACATGTCCCTGGCGACTGCCAATCGCTTGGGCAGCACAAGCTAAGGGGCGTTGGTACGCCCCTTGAATTGTTCACGCTTTCTGGTCAGTAATACTCAGGAAGATTTGTTGGCGATAAATTTAAGGGCAACCCCATTGTTGCAATAGCGCAGACCGGTCGGCGCCGGACCGTCCTTGAAGATATGACCCTGATGGCCGCCACAACGCGCGCAATGATACTCTTTGCGCGGCAGGATGAGTTTGAAATCCGTCTTGGTCTCAAGCGCGCCCTCAAACGATGTGTAGAAACTGGGCCAACCGGTGCCGCTATCGTATTTCATTTCAGAGCTAAATAGCGGCAGCGCACAACCCGCGCAGGTATAGATTCCGGCACGCTTTTCGTCGTTCAGCGGGCTCGCACGTGAACGTTCCGTGCCTTCCTCACGTAACACGTGATACTGCTCAGGCGTCAGTAGTTTGCGCCATTCGGCATTGCTACGTTCGATTTTTTCGATGGTTGATGTCACGTCTGCCTCGGTGTTCGCAACAAGTCTTTTGGCAACCAATGGTAAGGCGCTAAGGCCTACCAACGTAGCCACGAATTGGCGTCTATTCATGATATAGGCTCCCCATGTGCTGATTGCCCCGTTAGTCACCGGTTGGCGTCCAAAGTTCACTATATATAAGGTATAAAGTTTAGCCGTCCCTAGCACGCCGGCCCCAAATCGGCCCTTGGTCTCCCCTCCGTCGAGCGCGGCATTGGGTTAAACTACGGGGCTTTCGGGGCACCGGCCGACGAAGGTGGGTACCCTTACTACCAACTAATAAGCAAGCCGAGCGTTTAGCATGCGAGAACGAGTTGAGATCGGAAATCTAAGAATAGCTAAACCACTGTACGATGTTGTCAACGACGAAATCGCCCCCGGTACTGGCATAGCCCCAGAGGCATTCTGGACTGCGCTTGACGGTATCGTCACGGATCTTGGGCCTAAGAATCGGCTGCTGTTAGCTAAGCGCGATGCCTTGCAGCGAAAAATCGACGATTGGCACCGGCACCACCGGGGCAACACAAACGTCGGCGCGCAAAAGGCCTTCTTGACTGAGATTGGTTATCTCGTGCCCGAAGGGGCGCCTTTCAAAGTGACGGTGCAAAACGTCGATGACGAACTTGCCCACATCGCCGGAGCGCAACTCGTGGTGCCGGTAGATAACGCTCGTTATGCCCTCAACGCGGCCAATGCGCGGTGGGGCAGTCTGTTCGACGCCCTCTATGGGACTGACGTGCTAGATGAAACTGATGGCGCCGAGCGCGGTGACCAATTTAATCCGAAGCGCGGGCAAAAAGTTTTCGAGCGTGCCAACGCCTTTCTCAATTCGGCAGTCGGCCTCGCCGATGGCAGCTACGGCGACGTTAAGGAGTTTATGCTGCGAGACGGTGGTGCTGGCAAGCGATTCATTGCCGTACTAAACAACAACCAGGAAACTGAGTTAGCGAATTCTGCAAAGTTTGTTGGTTACTGCGAATCGGGCGGAAGCCTGCAGAGCATCCTGCTTCAGAACCATCGCTTACACATCGAGATCCAGATCGATCGCGATCATCTAATTGGTCAGACCCACAATGCTTGCGTTAAAGACGTCTTGCTGGAGTCGGCGGTAACGACTATCCAGGACTTTGAAGACTCAGTTGCAGCCGTAGATGCTGAAGACAAGGCAAGAGTGTACGGCAATTGGTGTGGACTTATGAAAGGTACCCTGACCGCGCAGCTGGAGAAAGGCGGTAAAACGATTACGCGATCATTGAATCCAGACCGTCACTACACTGATCTCGCCGGCAATTCGCTGACCTTGCATGGCCGCAGTTTATTGCTGGTACGCAATGTGGGCATCCATATGTATACGGATGCAGTGGTCACCAAAGACGATGAAGAAATACCCGAAGGGTTCTTAGACGCGATGGTGGCGACGTTGGCGGCATTACACGACCTAAAAGGCACAGGAAAGCTCAAGAATTCAAAGGCTGGTAGCGTCAATTTTGTTAAACCCAAATTGCACGGTCCCGAGGAGATCGCAGCTACGGTTGAACTGTTCTCGCGGGTAGAGGATGCATTGGGTTTGGCGCGAAACACGTTGAAGATCGGCATTATGGATGAGGAGCGACGTACAACTGTTAACCTCAAAGAATGTATTCGTGCCGCCATGGACCGGGTCATTTTTATCAACACCGGTTTTCTCGATCGCACCGGTGACGAGATTCACACCATTATGGAAGCGGGCCCAGTCATTCCCAAGGCCGATATGAAATCGCAACCTTGGATACTGGCCTACGAAGACTGGAACGTCGACATCGGCATCGAATGCGGGTTATGTGGCAAAGCGCAGATCGGCAAGGGCATGTGGGCGATGCCGGATGAGATGAAGGCGATGGTGGAAACCAAGATCGGTCATGTCAAAGCGGGTGCCAACACGGCGTGGGTGCCTTCGCCGACGGCAGCCACTTTGCATGCCATGCACTACCATCAGATCGACGTCTCTGCCCGTCAAGCTGAACTTGCTGACCGCGGCCGAGCCGATCTCGACGATATCCTCACGTTGGCGGTAGTAGAGGACGGTGTGCTCAGTGACAGCGATATTCAACGAGAGCTTGATAACAATGCCCAGGGCATCTTGGGCTACGTCGTGCGTTGGATAGACCAAGGTGTCGGTTGTTCGAAAGTACCGGATATTAACGACATTGCGTTAATGGAAGACCGCGCGACATTGCGAATATCTAGTCAACACATTGCGAACTGGCTGTACCACGGGGTTACCAACAAGGAGCAAGTAGTAGAAACCTTCCGCAAGATGGCGGTTGTCGTCGATACGCAAAACGCAGATGATCCAGCCTACCGAGCCATGGCGCCAGATTTCGATAACAGTATTGCCTTTCAGGCGGCGCTGGATTTGGTGTTTAAGGGACGCGACGCATCCAATGGTTACACCGAGCCTGTTCTGCACGCGCGGCGGCGCCAGGTCAAGCAAACACTTAGCACGCGCTAGGCTTCACCCACACCGGGGTCTGGGCGAGTTGTAGATAGCACTAGTCCGACGCGATATCTAATAGTTCGATCCAATGTTTCACCGGGACGTTCGCCCGACTTTGAAGGTGGGCGAGACAGCCAATATTGGCGGTAACAATCATGTCGGGAGCGCCC
>LXTK01000024.1 GCA_001643475.1 Proteobacteria bacterium SPGG2
CGTCGTCAGCCCTGAGCCTTTGTTGTTTATGCTCAGTCCTTAGTTCTCAGTCCTTTTCTCAGTCCTCAGTCCTGAGTCCTATTGACCCCTAATCCTGGGTATAATGTCACTCATTAATAGGTACAACTGTCGATTTTTGAGGCATTTGCCGGTTGATGTTTGAGCGTATCCTGGTAGTTTGCACCGGCAATATCTGTCGAAGCCCGATGGCGGCGGCCCTGCTTGGCCACAATCTCGCAAGCCACAACCCCGCTGTGGAGGTACAATCCGCAGGCCTTGCCGCGTTGCTGGGTTACCCGGCGGACCCACTCGCGCAGGACTTGATGCGCGACCGTGGCATCGACCTGTCGAACCACCGGGCGCAGCAGCTAACACCCGCCATGGTCATGGATGCGGACGTGGTATTAGCGATGGAGACGGCCCAGGTGAAAACAATTGAATCGATGTTGCCCGGCGCGCGTGGCCGGGTGCATCGACTGGGAAAGGCGGGGGCTTTTGATGTGCCGGACCCTTATGGGGGACCTCGGGACGCTTTCGTGCAGGCACTGGATCTAATCGAGCAAGGATTGGCAGACTGGCAAAGGAGGCTTTGAGAGCGAATGTTTATACGAGAGACAATTCTGTTGTCGCTGGCAATGGCGGTGGCCGGTTGTGCGCTGGCGCCGGCCATGGACCTCGATGAGTCGCGGTATAAGAAGGGCCCCATCTCCTTTCCCATCATCACCATTACCGCGGAGCTTGTAGCCCGGCCCGAAAACCAACCGCGCCAACCCGTGAACTCTCACAACAACGTCGCGCTTCAGCAAGCATTGTCCGAATACGCGTATCGGGTGGGACCACAGGACGTATTGAGTGTAATCGTATGGGAACATCCCGAGCTGACGATCCCCGCGGGTGAGGTCCGTTCGGCCGAGGCTGCAGGCCACGCAGTGGGCCCGGACGGTACGATATTTTTCCCGTTCGTGGGTCAGGTCAAGGTCGCGGGGAAGACGGTTCAGGAAATTCGCAGGTTGTTGAGTCACCGGCTGGCGGCATTTATCACTAACCCTCAGCTCGATGTGCGCGTGGCAGCATTCAACAGCCAACGAATTCACGTGATTGGCCAGGTCCTGAAACCGGGTATCCTGCCCATTACCG
Organism: Proteobacteria bacterium SPGG2; assembly: GCA_001643475.1. Lineage (GTDB taxonomy): Bacteria > Pseudomonadota > Gammaproteobacteria > Acidiferrobacterales > SPGG2 > SPGG2. Next base: position 1,138 of record LXTK01000024.1, read on the forward strand.
ACGTGCCCTTGACTGCGCTGGAGGCGATCAATAAGGCCGGTGGAGTCTCACCGGAAGCAGACCTGCAGAATGTCACGCTAACAAGAAAAGATCGGGTGCGTAAGCTCGACGTGCAAGCGCTCTATGACTTCGGGGATACGATCCAGAATGTGCTGCTGAGAAGCGGTGATATCCTACATATCCCGGACAGGAGCAAGAACAAGGTTTTCGTTCTCGGCGAATTCGGCAAACCCACGACCTTGCTTATGCATAAGGGACGCATGACGCTCGCCGAGGTAATCGGCGCCTCAGGTGGTTTCGATAGACTGACCGCGGATCCGCGCCGCATCTTTGTCATTCGCGGAGAGTTCGACCACCCAGAGGTCTATCAGCTCGATGCGTCCTCGGCAGACGCTTTACTGTTGGCGAACCGCTTTCATTTGAAGCCCAAGGACGTCGTGTATGTCGCGAGCACCAAGTTATCGCGCTGGAACCGCGTCGTCAGTCAGATCCTGCCGACGGTCCAGACGTTGTTCTTCACTGATGAACTTCTAGAGTGACATAAAAGGGTATTCCCGTAATTTTCACGACAGCCGTGAAGAGCCTACTCGTAGTTCAGGGTCCATGAATAAGAAACTCGATCTCGAACCTATCAGCCAGCCGCCTGTTTCCGAGTTTCTAGAAGACGAGATCGACTGGCACGATCGCATCACTACGATTATCGAGGCCAAGTGGCTAATCGCGGCAGTGACGCTTTTAGCAGCGGCGATCGGGTGGATTTATGCCGACCTGCAGACGCCGATCTATCGTACAGACGCCTTGCTGCAGGTAGAACGGAAAGGCGCTGCGAGCAGTAGCTTGGATGACCTGTCGATTCTGTTACCGGGTGATCCCACGGCGGTAACGGAAATCGAGATCATACGCTCACGCTCGATCGTGGGAACAGCCGTTGACGATCTCAAGCTCGCAATTGTGGCAGAGCCTTACTATTTCCCTTATATTGGCGCCGCGATCGCGCGCCGAAACAACGATACCAATGAGCTTGCAGAACCGTGGTGGGGCTTGGAGCGGTATGCCTGGGGCGGGGAGCGCATACAGGTTCAACGACTCGATGTACCACGAGCGTATACGGGCAAGGCGTTTACGCTGATAGCAGGGAATAACGGCGCCTATGAGTTAAGGCGCCTCGACGATACGTTATTGCTTCGTGGAGAGGTCGGTAAGCCGGCGAAGGCTAGCTTGAGCAGCGCTGCCGCAAATGAGCCTATCGACAATCCCGGCGATACAACGGCCGAGATCTTCGTGACCGAGTTGTATGCCCGTAGTGGCACCCGGTTCAATGTTGTCAAACACCCGCGAGCACTCGTAGTCAGCGAATTGCAGAAACGCCTGCGCGTCTCGGAAAAGGGCCGATACACCGGCATCATCCAAGTCGCGCTTGAAGGTGCACAGCCCCAGCGCCTGGTGACGACCGTAAACGCCATTTCTCAGGCCTACGTCCGGCAGAATGTAGAGCGGCGCTCCGAAGAGGCGGWAAAMATGCTGCAGTTCCTGAACGAGCAGCTCCCYGCSGTSAAGGCGAACCTGSTCGCGGCGGARACSCGGTTGARTGAATATMGCTCCAARSTAGGRAGYRTWGATYTGAMYYTGGAAASYSAGGCGATYCTMRAGCAATTGGSRCAGGTAGARARASAWCTGTCKGWGYTGGRAYTAAAGMGRACCGAGCTRCGYSRGAARTTYACCGAAAMMCACCCGGTSMTYGTSACGMTYMRGCRAAARRCARRWCARCTSGAGRMKRARCGTGCCGCMCTCAACRATCAAATCAAGATYATGCCGGAGGAGACACAGGAAKCRATAAGACTGATGCGYGATGTAAAGGTRGCGAATGAGATCTACCTGTTGGTAYTGAMYARGGCGCAGGRGTTGAAAGTGGYCAAAGCRGGCACCATCGGYAACGCSCGCATCCTTGACCCGGCCRTTGMRCCTACCKATCCGGTCAARCCRCAAAAACGYWCGATCRTCATGTTAAGTACAGSCCTGGGGCTGRTATTGGGCATCATGCTTGCCTTTGGGMTAAAGGCYTTGCGCCGTGGGGTRGAGGACCCGGACCAGATCGAGCARCGMYTGGGGCTACCGATCTACGCATCGATTCCGCATAGTCTAAAGCAAGATGCGCTCACGAGATTACACAAAAAGGATAACAGCACATCGATATTGCTAGCTCTTCAGGAACCCAATGATATCGCCATGGAAAGCATCCGCAGCCTGCGGACCAGTCTGCAGTTTACGTTCATCGACACGGCGAAAAATATTGTGTGCCTAGCCAGTCCGAGCTTTGGCGTCGGCAAATCCTTTGTCTCGGCGAATCTCACTCACGCGTTAGCGGATGCCGGCAAACGCACACTGCTCGTCGATGCCGACATGCGCCGCGGCCATTTGCATCAGTACTTTTCCACCGAACGCCGAAAAGGATTATCAGAAGTGCTAAGCGGCGAGCTGGATATCGGTGAGATCGTGCGCGAAACGCAGATTGACAATCTGTACTTCCTGACGAGCGGCACGGTGCCACCAAATCCCTCTGAGCTCTTAATGAGTGGTCGCTTTGAAACTCTCATGGACATCGTCTCCGGCCAATACGACGTCGTGATAATCGATACACCACCGTTACTGGCGGTGACCGACGCCGCCATCATCGGTCGTGTAGCAGGTATAACCCTGATACTACTCCACTCCGGCCATCATCCGATGAAAGAAATAGAGGAGACCGTGAGGCGCCTCGAGCAATCTGATATAAAGCCCCACGGTTCTATTTTCAACCAGGTTCCCCTACGAACCGCCACCTACCGCAAATACGGGTATCATTATCAGTATGAATATAAATAGAACCGTGACTAGTGACTCGTGACTGGTGATTGGTGAGTAGCAGCTTGCGGCTATGAGCTATCTTGTTTCTGTTTGATGCTGCGAATGAGCCCTTGAATCATTCTTGCTACACGATTTACCGATTCTTGGACCTCTGACAGCTTCTCTTTGTCCCCCATGCTCGCTGTCTTAGATATCTCAATCTGAGTATCGAGTTCACTTGCAGACCCGATCGCTATATACAGAAATTGTAGAAATTCTTTGTTTCCCTGCCGGGCAGCCCCTTCTTGCCCCGTGAAATACCTACACTGCAAGATCATCTTTCATGCGTGCCTTCAAGTATCTCTTTCCGTATGCTGTTTTAAGATACTTTTCTCGCCGCAAGGCATCCGTTTGGGCTCGGCATGCTTCATAGTACACAAGTTCAAATGGGGTCCGGTGCTGGGTAGATTGCACGTGCCCTCTATTATGTTCGACTAACCTCTTTCTCAGGTTCTGAGTGTAACCAACGTAGAATTTCCCATCCTTTTGACTACGCAATACGTAAACGTAGTGCATCTCTATTCCACGGGGCGAGCAATATTACTTGCGAATGATACGGTTGCTCTGCGCATCTGGGACACTAAACCGAACATCTCTTCTTTGGGGTAGTCTTAGGTTACCAGGTACAC
>LXTK01000039.1 GCA_001643475.1 Proteobacteria bacterium SPGG2
CCTTCACGGCGCTTGGTTGGTGACGAAGAAAATCGACGCATTGAACGTCAGGTGTTACCGTAGTTGACGTTCGTGTTCGAGCTCCGCGTCGAGTTGGCTGGGGGGCGGACTCGTCATAACGATCGAGGACGACGGTGCGCCGTTCAATCCCGTCGACATGAAGAAACCGGATACCAGCTTGCCACTGGAGGAGCGGAGCATTAGCGGGCTAGGGATCCACCTTGTAAGCAACATGATGGACGAGGTCTCCTACAAACGTCGGACGGGCAAGAACGTGGCTATCCTGGTGAAACATCTGGAGGCCGGCAGCTAGTCAACTGCGGGATCACCTAAGTATTGAAGGTCCGCTTTTGGCCGGTTGCTGCCGATGGCGGACACAATTTCTCGAACAGTTGAAGGGCGGCTAATAGGCGAAAGCCGACATTCGTCAAAGGAGTTCATTTGCTCAGTCAGACCATTTTTGAATGACCGCTTTCGCCTATAAGCGGCCGTTCGCCGAACCAAAAGGTTGCATTAGTAAAAGGCAACAACCGGCCACAACCAGTCATTCGAGTAGTCTCGCGTATACCGTTACCAACGACAGCTACCGACTGTCTTTCGGACGTTCGAATCGGCCGTGATCCAGTTCTGAACTAATGGTTATGACCGATGCGAACATCTCTAGTGCATTAAACGGACCAGCGGAGGAAGCAAAGTTCAGGGTTGTAGCACAAAGTCATGTCGCATCGGACTGTCGCAGAATGACACTCTTTTGACGGAAATAGTAATATAGAGAACCGACGATGATCAGATTGACCACGCCGGCCGCCGCCGCGTTGACGTAGGGGATCACATAGGATCCGCCTAGGTCGAAGAAGAGGCCAGCCTGATATCCGCCGACACCCATGCCGAGCCATGCTAGCAACATGACAATCCCAGTTGACATGCCGCGCATATGAACTGGCGTAAGTTCGCCGACACAGATGATCAAGCTGGTCATCACGCCAGCCATGAAAAATCCGAAGATGACGGCGTGGGCGTAAAACCCAGCGAGAGACTGCATCTGGGTGAACCAGAAAATAAGAATCGTCTGCCCGAACGATGCCAGCCAATAGGCACGAATGCCACCAATGTGATCCGATAGCTTGCCGAAGAAGATTCGACCGAAGAATCCGGAAACGTAGATCAATAGAATGACTCCGGCGGCCTCTTCAGCACCAATTCCTGCATCCTGCGCAATGGCAACTGCATGGACCATTGCCGTTCCCATGCAGATACAGCAAAACAACCCGGCACCACTAAGCCAGGCAACGGCAATCTTCGGGGATACGGGATAGGCCGCCCGGTGGTCGGATGCACTGGCCTGTCGCGATACCACTTTGGCTGCCGCCTAGCCCGGCGGGTTGCGGACGAAGAACGCCATCGGCAGTAAAACAATGAAACAAATGACCCCAAGGGGATTGTACGAGTCACGCCACCCCGACGCCGAGATCAGCAATCCCGACGCGAAAGGAACAAACCCCTGTCCCAGCGCCCGACCCGCGGTGGTCAGTCCCAGCGCCAACCCTTTGTTACGGTGAAACCAATGGCCGACATTCGCCATCAGTGGTGCATCGAGGGCCGAAGCGCCAAAGCCGCCGAGGATGCAGTAGTAAAGATAGAACTGCCAAAGCGCCGATGAGGTCGCCAGCAACAGCAAAGACCCGCCGAGGCAGAGGATGCCGATAATGACCACCGGCCGCGTCGAAAAACGGTCCGAGAGATAGCCCATTCCGATACCACCGATGCCCATGGCGATGGCCCCCGCCATGTATGCGAAAGATGTTTCACCCCGCAACCAGCCGAGGTCAGTAACAATCGGTTTGAGAAAGGTGGAGATCGAGATCAACGCCCCGGCCCCCATACCCATGATCACGGATGCCACCACGACCATAAACCAGGCGTAGCGGGATTCCGCTGGCAGGCTGTCGTTGTCGCCCACTATCCTTCCTCTTGGGTAGAACTACTTAGCGTAATAGCCTCGGTTGAACATTGAGAATGTTCTTGCTTGCGCGGATACAAGTGGTTTTCCTGACATGCGTTTCTTTGGAATTCTTCGCTATGCTGCTCGTCTGCCTGGAGGTTAACCGGAACGATGTCAAACTCCGCACCGGCTTCGCGTAACCTCGCTTCAACTGCGAGCGAACCCGTCAGCTTCCAACCGTAAAGCGTGTACATACCTAAATATCCACCTTTGAGAAACTGGGGGTGCTTGGATAGTAGGTGATTCGCTCGTATTGCACGCCATCGTCAGTCGTTCTTGTTACCGCGGACCCCTCAAAATCTGTGCCAGCGAATCCCCACCAATGCCACGTAATGTAGGCACCATCAACGTCCGCTTTGACGCGGTCTCGGCTGGTAATCTCACCTGTCCCTCCTAGAGCCTTGACCCGGTCACGCCAACTCGCCATGTACTCTGCAATTGTGTCGATCGTAATGCGTTCCCGAAGTGCTGGATCATCGAAATAGAAATCGTCCGCGAGTGACGAGCACAAGAGATCAGCATCCCACGTATCCCATGCTCGTCCGTACATCTGTCTCAGCTCGATTCGTTTGGACATAGGAATCTCCCCTTACTTGCCCGCTATCACAGCATGGAAAATATCACAGTCGCTGGAGACGGACCATCAGTGTGCAGTTCACGAACTTCCGCTCTTGGCCGCTTGCCGTCTGTCACGACGCCGGTCACGCCGATTTCTGAAGGGCAGCTCGTAGGCGAAAGCCGACATTCCTCAGAGGAGTTCATTTGCTCAGTCAGACCATCTTTGAATGACCGATTCCGCCTAGAAGCGGACGGTCGGTTCACTGAAAATTCGAACTGCTGAAGGGCAGCAACCGGCCAGAAGCATTAGTAATCGGGCGGGTCTCTCGAGACCTTGTTCCCAGTACGATGGTAGTACACATCATGAAGGGAGAATGCCATGACTTACGATGCCGGGACGTCATCGCTCCACTGACGTCTAATCCACGAACTTCCGCTTGTGGTCGTTTTGAGTCATTCTGACCCGATCAAATCCGACACTATTCGCCCGATTGCGGCAATTCCGATCTCAACTAGCAATCAACGAAGTGTTGAGATTTGCGAGAACATAGCGTTAAATCCGCATTCGCACAACTTAGCTTCTTGGTAGCATAGGCGATGGCAAAATCGTTGACCGATACCTACGATTCAAGCCGCGTGGTACTTCCACCGACCGAAAATGGCATCGCCCGCGGTCTATCTAGGGCCGCATACATCGACGATGACTTTCTAAAAATGGAATATGAGCGTGTGTTCGCCCGCAATTGGACATTCGCTGGTTTCGCGCACGAAATACCACACCCCGGGGATGCAATGCCTGTTCAGGTGGCGGGACAGCCATTGCTCTTGGTACGTAATACAGCAAACAAGATAGGCGCGTTCCACAACGTCTGTCGCCACCGCGGGCACGCCATCATCACTGCGCCCTGCCGTGGACTCAAGAGTCTAGTTTGTCCGTATCACGCCTGGACCTACGATCTTGACGGCAATCTCAAGCGCACACCGCATTTCGGTGGCTACGCGAAACATTCGGTGGATGGATTTTCGCTTGAGGACCATGGGCTCAAACCCGTTCGCAATGGCGTGTGGCACGATTGGATATTCGTCGACCTTGCCGGTGAAGCGCCTGCTCTCGATAAATATCTAACACCGATTACAAGCCGGGTCGAGGATTTGGACTTCGGTAATCTAAAGCCACTGGTAAAACTTGATCTCGGGGTGGTGCAAGCCAACTGGAAGTTTTTAATTGAGAATTTCGTCGAACCCTATCACGTGCCGATCGTCCATCGACAATCGGCGGCCGGTCAACCACTGGCTGAACACTACATGATTGTCGACGATCATTGCATTGGCTGCGGGATAGATGTGGCCGAACCGTGCGAAGATGGGTCGCGTGATGTGCTAGATATGAGCACACGCTATTTCGTGCTGTTCCCGAACTTTGTCTTTGGCTGGTATCTCCCCAACCAATTGGGTGTACATCTAAATGTACCGCTCGCGCCTGACCGTACGCAGCAATGGCGCGTGATCTACCACATCGGCAAACAAACACCAAACGCGGAGTATGTGAAACGACTTAGTGAACTGTGGCAACGGGTTCATCGCGAAGACCACGAGATCGTCGAAGGCCTGCAACGCGCACGCGCATCCTCGGTACTGGAGGACGGTGGATTGCTTTCACCATACTGGGAAACGAGCGTCAGACAGTTTCATAAGTTAGTCATCGACGCGCTCGCATAAAGCACTAAAAGGGGTAGGCAATGACCGACACAACCACGACGAATGGACAATACCGACTTGCCCACACCATGATTCGTGTTACCGACCTAAAGAAATCACTTGATTTCTATACACGCATGCTAGGCATGCAGATACTGCGAAGCACGGACTATCCCGACGGCAAGTTTACCAACACCTTTGTCGGCTATGGCCCGGAGGCGAGCTATCCTGCCGTCGAGCTGACCCACAACTGGGACCAAGATCAGCCATACGA
>LXTK01000117.1 GCA_001643475.1 Proteobacteria bacterium SPGG2
CCTCCCCCACTCGTTGAGGGAGAGCCAGGGAGGGGGTGAACTTTGGGCATGCCTACACTTCCCTCAACTTCCTTTGGAGATTTTCTCCCGCGGAGATAACAGCCCCATTGCACGTGTGGTCAGTATTGCCGAAGGGAATCGCGAATATGCGCTTATCTGCAACCGTGAGGCACTTGCCTGTGGTGTAAAACCAAGAATGGCCATTTCTGCTGCTTATGCCCTGTGTGCAACACTAGACGTCCGACAACGAAATGTAGCAGCAGAACAAGAAGCCCTGGCGTCCATTGCTGAATCGGCGCAACAGTTTACCTCCTTAGTTAGCCTGGTACCGCCCGATAGTGTCTTATTAGAAGTGGCGGGTAGCCTTACTCTCTTTAAAGGGCACAAAAATCTGCTTGCCCAATTGAAACGGGGGCTTAAAGAATTGGGTTATGAGGCTCGCATAGCAGCGGCCCCTACCCCGCTCGGGGCTACTCTCCTGGCTCGCAATGGTTTTGAAGAACCAGTAATCGACCCGCATCAGCTTCATTCTCGCCTGTCTCCTTTGCCAATAGAAACCTTATGTCTTGACGCAGATCTCTTAAAGAAGTTTGAAAACTTAGGCCTTCGATGTATAGGTGATTGCCTACGTCTGCCTCGGGATGGATTGGCTCGCCGTTTTGGGCCGCAGCTCCTGCTAACTTTCGACAAAATCCTAGGTAAGGTGCCTGACCCTAGACAGCCTTTCATTCCATCAACTCGTTTCAAAAGCCATCTCTTGCTCCCTGCTCAAGTTGACAGTAGCGAGTCTTTGTTGTTTGCAACACATCGTTTACTACTTGAGCTTACAGCTTTCCTTCGAGCTAGAGATGGCGGCATACAAGAGCTATCACTGGTAATGACTCACTACAAAGGCCCTGCAACCCAAATGGATCTAAAGTTAGTAGCCCCTAGTCGCGATATTCAGCATTTGCGGGAACTTATAAGAGTGCAGTTCGATCGGTTGAAACTTACGCAATCAGTCGAAGAATTAACTCTTTGCTCCGGTGATGTACTGCCTTTACTTGCACAGAATCAGGATCTATTGGTCGATCGGGCCACGATGCTTGCAACAGGATCAAGATTGATCGAACAACTATGTGCCAGACTGGGCGCTGAGGCAGTGTGTGGAATCCGTACGTCTATGGATCATCGTCCAGAGCAAAGCTGGTGTGTTTGTGCGCCGGGAAAATCTAGCGAGTTTGTCAAGGTTGGGCTTCGCCCAGTGTGGCTGCTCACCAAGCCTCGCCTTTTAAAAATGATGCGCCATCGTCCCCGGCTGCAGGGGCCGCTTAGCCTACGAGCCGGGCCCGAGCGCATAGAAAGTGGCTGGTGGGATGAAGGTGACGTAACGCGGGATTATTTTATAGCAGCAAATCCTGGCGGCTCACGATTCTGGATCTTCCGTGAACGTCAACCGCCTTACAGTTGGTTCTTGCACGGCATATTTTCCTGACCATTTACTGTGCTTGCGTCTCACTCAGGTCCCGCAAAAACCGTTGATAGACATCAGATTGGACTAACAACTGAGCCCCCGCATTCTGTAATCGATCGACAACTTCGGCTGGTAGACGGAACGAAGTTGGCGTTCCTTTCAAAAAGGAACGTTCCTCTTCATTCTTTAAGGCATCAAAATTTATCTCGACCAGGTAAAATTTAATATCAGCACACGCGCTAGCTGCCGCTCTCGATGCCTGTAAACACCTGTTAGTGCGGATATCTTGCGCCCACTTGGCAGCATTTTGTCTTAATAACTCGAGTGTCTCGAAATTGTATCTACTGATCGTCACGGTCGTTACCGCATTGAGAATGCCGCCCATCTTAGGCGCACGCTTTCGCTGGCTCCATTGGGTCGGTGCCTCTGCTTCTGCATTCACAACGACAAATACAATCTTACGTGTGCGTTCAAGACCGATTGTACGCAAGACATTCCAGGCGCTACCCTCCAGTAATACTTGGTCGAGCGCGCTACGCAGCCCCAAATTATCCGCCAGGCCCCCATCCAATAAGTGAATATAAGGTCTTTCCGTGACATTTAAGTAGGAAGCCAACCCATCCGCCCGTTGAAATCTGCGCGTCGAGACTTCGCGAGATTGGAGCGCATCGACAAACCAGGGTGGCGCTGTGAACCCACACTGACCGGCGTAGTTTCTAAGGGTAATGGCTGTCAACAACACCGGCACTGCTGATGATGCAGCGACGGCTCGCGCAACTGGAAATTTCGAAAGGTCGGAGCATATCCAGTCAAACCGATTCTGCGAAAATTCGAACTGCACCCCCAAAATTATGTCTGTCGCGTTGATCAACAACGCAGGCCCACCACGTGCTTCGATGTCGCCAAAGGTCCCGCCCTCAAACAAATGCTTGTCATAGTATCTAGCCACCATATCGCCGCGACTAAAACCAGCAGACACAAGCCGCGCCCAATTCGCTGGGTTCAGTAGTTGCAAACCAAGTCCCTTATCAAAGTTTCGCTTAAGAAACCGACTTTCGAAGTCTTCGAAGATACGGTCGCCGAAAAGACCATAGTATGCAGCGGTGAAACTACCGCCCGAGACAGAAGAAATCATATCTACTTCATCAAGCAACCGCCGCTCGCGTCCCTGGATGGCGATACGGGTCCTCGCGAGTTCTGACAGTACGCCATATGAAAGTGCGGCCGCACGCGTGCCACCACCGGAGAACGTCAAGATCAGAAGAAGCTCTTCGGAGCGATCAGGCACTGCGATGTCTTTCAGTCGGTAACCGTAGTCCGGATCGTAGCGTTCTAGCGGCGCGTTAATACGGAACTGGGTTGTGCACCCAACCAGAGCTAATACTGAGATGAATATTAGGGTCCGCATACGCTTCCCATTATCTCTAGGTCCCAGCCTAGGACTGTGATGTTGTCGACCTCCCCTGGCGTAATATTCTTAGCCGCAATGCTAAAGCGCCACCGCAGTATATCTCCGCAAGGCCGCATCGTCTTTGCGAAAAACCTCTTTTCAATCTACCAGACGGCCCGAATCACAGACAATCACCGGCGAAGACGGCGTATATCTGCCGCATCGGAGCATTTGGCAAGGATTGTTCTGACGGACACGGATGTCCTAATGCCGCGGACGCAGGATACGTAGGAGCGGCCCGACAATCCTATTGCATTTTCTCCATCCATGGAGGTCAGCGGCGGCGTAATTAAGTGTAGCTAGATCGGAACGGCGGGACCCCCCAAACGCATCTCGCTCAGGAACTTACCGAGGGCCAAAGACGAAAACCTACAACGCGGCGGGTACCCAGGGACACCTAACAAGCCCATCGACCATCAACAGCAAATATGTGAGACAGACGGGCCCGTTAGGCGATACAGAAAGTACGTTATTGCTTACTCCAGCATTGAATCAACGTGAACAATAAACTTTCGCCGTCC
>LXTK01000181.1 GCA_001643475.1 Proteobacteria bacterium SPGG2
ACCTGCGGCGCCCCGATGAGATGCAAGTGTTTGATACCACGCCGAATCAAAGCACGAATGACGTCCATTGCGCACCCCGAATAATCAGGCGCTACCACCATACTGGCACCATCTGGGATTCGTGCCGCGAGCCCTTCTACCGATTCGATGTCAATTGAGGTCGATTCGAGCATTTGCAAAGAGTTTGCATGTCAGCCGGGTCTGATGCAACCAACCATTGTATATTCCTGACATAGGGACATCTGATTACGATCGGCGACCAATATCAGTCCACATGGCATAATCACACAGAGTCGATGCAAGGGCACCACGAATGAAGGTGTTTGCAGGTACTAGCGGGTATAGCTACAAGGAATGGAAAGGGAATTTCTACCCTGAACGCCTTCCGAGCACGAAGATGTTGCGATTCTATGCCGAGCAACTGCCTACGGTAGAAATCAACAACACCTTCTACCGTCTGCCCAAAATAAACGTTCTCGAATCTTGGCGCGAGCAAGTACCCGATGAGTTCCGTTTTGTCCTAAAAGCGTCACGGCGCATCACGCACGATAAGCGCCTAAAAGAGGCTGATGAACCCACGAAATACTTACTCCGCACGGTTCAAACCCTAAGAACCCAACTGGGAGCTATTCTCTTCCAGCTCCCCCCTTATCTACGCAAAGATATATCGCGTCTAGATCGTTTCTTGAACTTGCTTCCAGATTCTCCACTGGCCGCATTCGAGTTTCGACATGAGTCATGGTTTGATGAGGAGGTCTTCGGGTTGTTGCGCGCTCGAAACTTTGCACTATGCGTGGCCGACACGGGCGATCAGACACACGTCACGCTTGTGCAGACGGCAGACTGGGGTTATGTGCGACTGCGTCGCACCGATTACTCCGACCAAGCACTCGCTGATTGGGCCAAGCGGCTAGAAATGACAGGCTGGAATCAGGTGTACGTGTTCTTTAAACATGAAGACGAAGGTGCAGGGCCAAAGTTTGCAACTCGTTTTCTTGCACTGACATCCCTCTCCCCCTAACCCGCTCACCCCCACCTACCCTCCTCCAACAAGTGGGGGAGGTACAGTTTTGATCGTCGAAGAGTTCCGCACGATACGCGGGGTCAGGTTAACGCGTAGCCGTAGTTCAAGGCCGCAATGCCCCCTCCCCTCGGGGTGGGGTTAGGGAGAAGGGGTGGAGGAGTTTGTTAGCGCTTTGTAACGAGAGAGATGTCTAATGGCAGCCGCCTTGTTGCCCATTTTTTCGTACAAGCGGGCTAGATTATAGTGGGCATCGACAAAGTCCGCATCCGCTCCAATCGCTTGCTCGTAGGCCTCGATATCTGCTTCAGGCCTGCTTAGGTCTTCCAGAGCCACGCCTAAGTTAAAGGCGGCTGTGGCGTTGCCTGGGACCGCCGCTACCGCCTGCCGATAGTGAAACTCGGCCTCAGCAACGCTTCCCTCCGCATGAAGTAACCTACCGAGGTTCACGTGTGCATCGGCATGCTGGGGATCGAGTTGGGTCACCCGTCGATAGGCCCCCTTTGCATGGTCAAGGGCTGCCACAACTTCGAAATCAAGGCCAAGCGCATACCAATCATCCGCAGTCTCATTGGCGGTGTCTCGAGTTGCCTTGGCGGCCCGATGCACAATCGGCGCGGCTCTGCCGGTTATTTCGGAAACCGAGAAATCAAATGTGGCCTGGCCGGACTCCGGGCGCCATGAAGTTTTCTGATCGCGCACCACCACATGATCACCGTCTGCGGCTATACGTACCGCGCTCAACGACTGTCCCTTGGGGAGTTGCGCTTTTAGCAAGCGCAGCGCACGTAATACCTTACGAGGGTGGACACGTGCATTTACAAGCTCGTTGGCGGTACGTAGCAGTACGACATCTTGGAAGGAGAAACGATACTCGCCGCGAGCCCCACGTTCAGTGGATAGAAACCCAGCCCTTGCAAGTGACCGCACTTTCGCAGCCGGCATGCCGAGCAGTTCGGCCACGTCTCTGGTGGTGTACGGGCTCATTGCCGTAAACAGATACTACAAGTCAGATTGAAGATTGCCTATTTTGCAGCTGCAGTCTTCTTCATGGTTTTCTTTGCCGCGCGCTTGGCAGGCTTGCGCTTGCCATCCTCTCCCCGTTCGCCGGCCGCAATACTGGCCTTAAGCGCTTCCATAATGTCAATGATCTTATGCTCGGGTTCGTCGGTCGGTGTTACGGTGATATCTTCCCCATCGACCTTTCGCTGGATCAATTCAAGGATACGCTCACGCACCTCGTCCTTGTAATTTTCTGGACGAAACTCATCGGAGGCGGCCTGCTCGACGAGTTGAACCGCGAGCTTTAGTTCTTCCTGTTTGATGTTGACCTCATCAAGCGGTACGTCAGAAAATGGTCGGATCTCATCCGCATAATGCAGCTGTTCCATCGCCAGGCCATCCCCCATGGGGTGCACCATTACTAGATATCCTTTCCCGTGCGCCGAATACTTGGCAAGCGCTACCCTACCCGTCTCCCGCATCGCGCAGGCTAGTAGCCGGTAGGCGCGCGCACCCCCCTTGTCGGGACCCAGATAGTAAACCTTGTCGAGATAAATACGCTCGACCTGGTCAGCCGGGACAAACTCTGCGATATCGATGGTCTGAGTGGCCTTTTCTTCGATGGCCTTTAGCTCTTCAGGTGTAAACAGCACATACTGACCCTTGGCAAATTCGTAGCCTTTGACAATTTCATCTTTGGGAACTGGCTCGCCGTCTTGCGCACATACCAGTTGCTGTTTGAGGCGTGAGCCGTCTTTCTTGTGAATCTGGTTGAATCTGATGGTGCTCGATGACTCGGCCGACGAGTAGAGTTTCACTGGTATGGATACCAGCCCAAAGGACACAGTTGCGGACGCCAATGCTCGCATGGCCATGTTACTGATGATATAACCCCGTCCTAATGACCGCAACAAAATCTGACCCACTTAGCAGCTACCGTGCAAAAAGGTTAGCCGACCGTACGCCCGAACCCTTTGGCGGCATGGGCGCCAAAGGCGGCTCGTCATTCGTTGTCCAACACCATGCAGCGCGAAATCTGCATTACGACTTCCGCCTCGAGATGCAGGGGGTGTTGCGGTCTTGGGCGATTCCTAAAGGCCCGTCACCCAATCCCAGCGATAAACGGCTAGCAGTGCAGGTCGAAGACCATCCGCTCGAATACGCCGGCTTCGAAGGACACATCCCGGAAGGCAATTACGGTGCCGGCGCCGTCATCGTCTGGGATCGCGGCATATGGATACCGATCGGTGATCCGGAGGAAGGGTTGGAGAAAGGTAAGCTTCTGTTCGAGCTGAAGGGTTATAAGCTGCGAGGTAAATGGACGCTTGTAAAAACAAAGCGCGGTGCC
>LXTK01000114.1 GCA_001643475.1 Proteobacteria bacterium SPGG2
TTCTAAGCAGCGAGGGTCGAGTCTAGGAAGATGCGGAAAAAGTCCTTGCTGCGCTCTGCTATCCTGCTCCGCTGGCAAGCCCGGGGTTCGCCTTCCGTGGCGAACCCGCTCAGCGGGATAAAGCTCCACTGGAGCTTTATCTTATTCTGCTTCGCTTATGGTCTTTTTCAGTTCGCAGGAGTGGCACAGGGATGTGCCGCTTACGGAGCCGAGGATGCAAAGCAAAAAGCGGTTTTTGCTTTGCTCCATTTTTCAAACACTTCGGTATTTGAAAAATGTGCGGTGCCTCTATGCACCGCTCTACCAGGTTGCTAAAAGTAGTTTTTCGGCAGCCTGGTAGTTACTAATTGATCGCTTTCGGTAGTAAGGATTGTCGCATGACAGACATCGAAACCTACGAACAACAACTTGACGGCGAAAAGCCGGCCAAAGGTGGTGAGTTGATCAGCAGCGAGACGACTTCGCTTGCGCGACCTTCTGAACTTTTGCCCGGCGTGTTGCACGTATTGCCATTGGCGAATCGGCCTTTCTTTCCGGCGCAAATGGCTCCACTCGTGTTGGAACAAGATCCGTGGTTGCGCACTATCGAAGCGGCAGCTGAGTCTAGTCAGAAGTTTCTCGGATTGGTGCTTGTGAGCACCGACAATCTGTCCGCAGCACAGCCCAGCGATTTTCATTCCATGGGCACGGCATGCCGAATTCATAAGATCCATACACTGGAAGATAAGATGCAGGTTTATGTTGAAGGACTCCAACGATTTCGGATCGAGGAGTGGGTTTCCAAGGAACGACCGTTTGTTGTGCGGGCGCAGTACTTTCCGGAAACCAGTTACAAAGACGTAACCGAGCTCAAGGCCTACACGGTCGCAGTAATCAACACCATAAAGGAGCTACTGCCACTAAATCCACTATACGCCGAAGAGTTAAAGTTTTTCCTCAACCGTTTTAGTCCTGAAGAGCCGGCACGCCTAGCCGATTTTGCTGCTAGCCTAACCACCTCGAGTAAAGAAGAGCTCCAAGATGTCTTGGAGACTACACACATACTCGATCGCCTGGGAAAGGTCTTGCTCTTGTTGAAGAATGAGGTCGAGGTAGCCAAGGTGCAGATGCGTATACACAAACAGGTCGAGGAGAGCATTCAAAGCCGTCAGCGTGAATTCTTCTTGCGTGAACAGATGAAGGCCATCCAGAAAGAGCTTGGCATCGCTAAGGATGATCGGACGGCAGAGCTCGACAGGTTTCGGGCTCGACTCAAGGACGTCAAGCTGCCCGAGGAGGCACAACAGCGAATTGACGATGAACTCCAGAAAATGTCTGTACTGGAGGTCGGGTCGCCTGAGTACGGTGTTACGCGAAACTATCTCGATTGGTTGACGTTACTACCGTGGGGTAAATATTCAGAAGACAATCTTGACCTCGAGCATGCACGAGAAGTGTTGGATCGCGACCACGAGGGTCTGGATGATGTCAAGGAACGAATCATCGAGTTTCTCGGCGTTGGTGTCATGCGCGGCGAAGTCGCTGGTTCCATCTTGTTGCTAGTTGGCCCGCCTGGTGTCGGCAAAACATCCATCGGTCGTTCGGTAGCGGCAACGCTGGGCCGGGAGTTTTACCGTTTCTCCTTGGGCGGGATGCGCGACGAAGCAGAGATCAAGGGACATCGACGCACATATATTGGTGCCATGCCGGGCAAGTTCATCCAAGCACTCAAGCAAGTCGCGGTTGCCAACCCGGTCATCATGTTGGATGAAATTGACAAGATTGGCGATTCCTATCGCGGTGACCCGGCCTCTGCTCTACTGGAAGTGCTTGATCCTGAACAGAATCGCGATTTTCTCGATCACTATCTGGATGTGCGATTCAATCTTTCTAAGGTGTTATTCATGAGCACGGCCAATCAACTCGATACTATTCCGGTACCGTTATTGGATCGAATGGAGATCATCCGTCTGGGCGGGTACATCGCCAGCGAGAAGATTGAAATCGCCCGGAAACACCTAGTACCGCGGCAACTAAAAAGAGCGGGATTAAAGCGTGGGCAGTTAAAGATAGCTAAGAGCGCGTTGCGCGAGATCATCGAAGGTTATGCGCGTGAAGCGGGCGTGCGTAACCTCGAGAAACGCATCGGCGCCATCGCGCGCAAAGCGGTAGTAAAGATCCTGAACGGTGCCAAACTACCGATCAATGTCGGTGCCAAGAATGTGGTGGACTACCTCGGCAGACGCGTATTTCGCAAGCAAAAGCCGTTGACCGGGGTTGGAGTCGTAACTGGTTTGGCATGGACGCCATTAGGGGGTGTTACGCTTGATGTCGAGGCCACACGCGTGCATGAGCGTGGAAGTGGATTTAATCTTACTGGACAACTGGGCAACGTCATGAAAGAGTCGGCCAGAATTGCGCACAGTTACATCTTGGCGAATTGCAAGGCGTATGGTGCCCCGGCCGATTATTTTGACGATGCCTACATCCACCTGCACGTACCGGCTGGTGCTACACCTAAAGATGGGCCCAGCGCCGGCATCACCATGGCGACGGCCCTTCTATCTTTGGCACGGCGTGAAAAGATTGCCCGCCCGTTTGCGATGACTGGCGAACTGACGTTGACTGGCCAAGTACTTGCGGTGGGCGGGATTCGTGAAAAAGTGATTGCCGCTCGTCGTGCCGGCACAATGGAGCTTGTTCTGCCCGAGGAAAATCACGGGGACTTCGAAGAGCTACCAGAACATATCCGCGAGGATATCGAAGTGCATTTCGTGCGCCAGTATAAGGAAGTTGTTCCCATCATTTTCCCGGGTTCAGAACGGAAAAGTTCAAGGTAAGGCTTATCTTTTGTCTCAAGTTCGTTTAGATATCATGCGTTCCTCATGACTGTGAGGATCCTGATATTGGGCGCAGATATCGCTGCTGGCAAGTGTGTGGCCTTGGCGCTGACAGCCGATCCACTGGTCGAGTGTGTGATCGGAGTTGGTAGATCTGACAATAATCGAGTATTCGCGGAACAGATCGGTGCGCGTGTAGTAAAGATCGACTCCGAGAATGCAATGTCTGTGCGCAAGGCGCTTGATGGTGTGTTTGCGGTGGTGCAGGCCGGCGGATCTTTTCCGATCGGCGACTACCGTTACTGCGTAGCCGAACAATGCGTGAAATGCGCAGTGCATTACGTCGATATGGCGAGTGCCCGTGACCATGTCACGGGCATAAAGGCACTAAACGCTAAGGCTGAAGCTAGCTCATCCCTGATTGTGGCTGGTGCCACGGCAGTGCCGGCCATCTCTAGTGCTCTGGTCGATTCGCTCACACAAGAATTCGACCGCATGGGCGAGATCCATGTTGCCGTTTGTTCGGCGGATGCAGATACACCATGGTTAGCTATGGGCAGGGCCTTACTGCCATCCGTGGGTCGCGCGATA
>LXTK01000115.1 GCA_001643475.1 Proteobacteria bacterium SPGG2
CTTGAAACTTCTCGATGACGGTCATCAGGAGCTTGCGGTCCATGCTATCGAAACCATGCGGGTCTACCTGGAGCAGATCCATCGCCGCTCGCGCGACCTCTTCGCTAATGCGCCCATCGGCCTCGACCTCGGCATAGTCACGCACTCGCCGAAGCAGCCGATTGGCAATCCTGGGCGTACCACGAGAGCGGCTCGCTATCTCCCTGACGCCGCGCTCATCGGCCGGTAGACCGAGTATCGACGCCGTCCGGGCAACGATCTGGGCGAGCTCCTCGGCATCGTAGAACTCCAGACGCTGAACGATGCCGAAACGATCCCGCAACGGGGAGGTCAACAGGCCGGCACGCGTCGTGGCGCCGACCAGCGTGAACGGCCGCAACTCGAGCYTGATYGAYCGYGCKCCCGGCCCYTCACCRATCATGATGTCSAGATGAAAATCYTCCAGCGCCGGRTARAGCACYTCCTCRACAAYMGGACTCAGRCGATGGATYTCRTCGACAAASAGGACATCGTTCGGTTCMAGATTGGTCAATATGGCCGCCAGATCGCCGGGACGCTCGAGTACCGGCCCTGACGTTTGCCGCAGGTTTACGCCAAGCTCATTAGCAATGATGTGCGCGAGCGTTGTTTTACCAAGACCTGGCGGGCCGAATAGCAGTACATGATCCATGGCCTCACCACGCTTACGCGCGGCTGGAATAAAGACCTCCATCTGCGAATGCACGTGTGCTTGCCCGATGTACTCGCTAAGGGTTAGTGGCCGTAAGCCAGGTTCTTGGTTCGCGTCTTCGGGTGTACTCAGGACATGGGCGGAAACGAGACGATCGGATTCAATCACATTCTTATCCTGCGGCCGCCTTAAGCGCCCGACGAATGATTTCTTCGGTTGTCATACCGCTGGGGGGCACACCATGAACGGCGCGACTGGCCTCGTTGGGCTTATAGCCAAGTGCCACTAGTGCGCTGACCGCCTCGCCAACCGGATCTTGTTTTGCAGTGCCGGCACGAATATCTGCCAGTTCAACCTCATCGTGGCCGACAAACACCTTATCACGCATTTCCATTACCAAACGCTGCGCGGTCTTGCGGCCGATACCGGGGGTTTGGCTCAGCCGCGCCACATCCTCGCTACTGATACAATGCATGAACTCCTCTTCCGATAAGCCGGACAAGATGGCCAAGGCCACCCGCGGCCCGATACCGCTTATCTTAAGGAGACTGCGAAACAATCGGCGTTGGCTTTCGCGGCTGAATCCATATAGCAGCTGCGCATCGTCGCGCACCACCATGTGCGTGTACAGGGTCGTGTCCTTTCCCATGGCCGGAAGATCGTAAAAGGTCGTCATCGGCGCTTCCAGTTCGTAACCCACACCCGCGACATCCAATAATAGTGATGGCGGTGCCTTGTGCAATAATTTTCCTCGTAGCCTACCGATCATCAAACTGCCCTCGCGCGTCGCCCTAGTCCACGGGTTACCGCGGCACGGCCCATCGCATAATGTGCGTGGCAAATCGCGCAGGCAAGCGCATCGGCGGCATCTGGCTGCGGCGTGCCGGACAAACCAAGCAATACCTTTACCATATATTGGACTTGTTGCTTTCGTGCCTGACCATTACCAACCACTGCACGCTTAATTTGTAATGCGGTATATTCCATCGCCTCCAGTTCATGATTGATCCCGGCACAGATCGCTACGCCACGGGCCTGCCCCAGCTTAAGTGCCGAGTCCGCATTCTTAGCCATAAAAACTTTTTCGACCACCAATACGTCGGGAACGTAGCTGGTGATGACAGCAGAAATTCCATCATAGATGGTCTTCAGACGCTGTGATTGACTGCTGCCCTCGGTACGCACGCAACCACTATCGACATACGCTAGGCCACCGTCGCTTGCGACGTTGATCATTCCGAACCCAGTAATGCGGGAGCCTGGATCAATGCCCAGCACGCGCATCACTTAGATGAGTATCCCAGGGAATGTGGCCATGGGTCTTGCGTATCTTTCAGACCTGCTGTTGTTTCGCCAACTCTTCTGGAAAGTCAGCGTTGGTGTGGACGTTCTGCACATCGTCCAAATCCTCAAGCATCTCTAAAAGCCGTAATGTCTTTTCCGCATCTTCACCAGACAGCGGCACCGCGGTAAATGCGCGCTGGGTCACTTCCGCCATCTCTGGTGCAAACCCGCTGGCCTTCATGGCATCGCGGATGGCTTCAAAGCTTTGCGGCGTCGTGATGACGTCGTGTGTCCCATCGTCATTGGTCACGACGTCTTCAGCGCCTGCCGATATCGCCGCCTCCATGATCGCTTCCTCGTCGAGGTCGGCAGGAAAACTGAGTATACCTTGCTTGTTAAATAGATAGGCGACCGAACCATCGGTACCGAGATTACCACCATGCTTGGTGAACGCATGGCGCATCTCACCGACGGTGCGGTTTCGATTGTCGGTCGTGCACTCGACAAGTATGGCTACGCCTCCCGGCCCAAAGCCTTCGTACCGCACGTCCTCATAGTTCACGCCATCGAGATCGCCGGCGCCGCGTTTGATGGCGCGCTCGATGTTGTCCTTAGGCATATTCTGCGCCATCGCCTTATCGATGGCGGTTCGCAATCTCGGGTTACCTGCCGGATCTTCCCCACCAAAACGGGTGGCAGCAGTAATCTCGCGGATTAATTTGGTGAAAAGCTTGCCACGCCGGGCATCTTGCGCGCCTTTTCGGAAACGGATATTGGCCCATTTGCTATGGCCGGCCATAGATATGCTTGCTATATCGGGTATGCCTGAGGCTCCAAAGTGGCCGGCGGCAGTTTACCACTAGCGCTAATTGACCCCAACCGGGGCCACAACGGACAGACAAGCGGCATAAGGGGCCGGTCGAAACACCCGCTCGGGGCATAGCTGACCCGCAGCTATGGCGGGGCCAGCAACCAACGTCAACGGTCCATTTGAAAGCGCCCATGTTTCACAAACCAAGACACCTGATGCGCAACCTGCGACGACACCACCATTGCGGTGTGGGATACATGCAACGTAATGGTGTCGGTGGCGCCTGGCAACTCGGCCTCCGCCGCCGAGACGACACCATCATTGGGTCGTGGTAGCCGTAGAAACAATCGCCCCATACCGATGCTAATGTCACCGGCGATCACCCCAATATCTCGGTCTACCGGCCGCCAGTGCGTCGGCATGCCCGCCAAAAGCTGTTGCATAGAGCGCCCCGTAATCTTACGCCCAAGCGCGGTCCGTACCAGCGCCGATGCCGAGTAACTACCGCCGTGGGGCGAACCCAGCGTTACGATGCGGCCCGGTGGCTGCTCTGGGTGCTGATGAAACAGCGCTCGAATGACAATACCCCCAAGGCTGTGTCCAACCAGGTGCACTAGCGGGCGCTCCAAGCGGACCAAAAAACGCTGTAAACGCTCCGCGTTTTGCAGGAGATTGTGGCTAACCGAAGGGTATGCAAAGGGCCAGACTTCGAATCCGTAGCGCGTCAACCGCTGCCCTAACACGTACAAACTCCAGCCTGACAGCCACAGGCCGTGAACGAGTACTACTGTCTCTTGCCCGGCGCTACGCCGCAAAGTTGCACGTCGCCTGAATTAAATCGATCGCCTCCCGGTTGGTCCACGACGTTACGCGTTGCGAGGCTTCAGCAAATGACAACCAAACAAACGCTGCGTGCTCTAACGGATTCATGGTAATCATCACTTCCTCCGGCAACTCCAGCGCAAACATGTGCTCAAGGTTTTCTTTCGTCCCCGGCGCATAGCGATGCGCCCACTGTGGCAAGATTTGGAATCGGAAGGTCTTTTCCCAGTTACGTAGGCCATCATTTACCACAAGGCCGGTTTCTTCGCTGAGTTCGCGACGCGCAGTGACTTCGGGATCGCTTTCATCCCATCTCATACTGCCAGTAACCGACTGCCAGAAATCGGTTTTGTCTGAGCGCTGTAACAACAATACTGTGTCGGCTCGCGTGTAAACGACAACCAGTACCGACTCCGGCCTTTTATGTTTAGACATAACTACTGGCAAACTATTGTTTCGCCGGCGTGGACGGTTTGCGTAGTTTTATGTGTAGTTCGCGTAGCTGTCGGTCATCGACAGGGCTTGGCGCCTCGGTCATCAGGTCCGCCGCCTTTTGTGTCTTCGGAAACGCAATTACATCACGAATCGACTCAGTACCGGCCATCAGCGCCACAATACGATCGAGACCAAAAGCAATACCGCCATGTGGTGGTGCGCCATACTTCAAAGCCTCCAACAAAAAGCCAAACTTCTCGCGTGCCTCTTGCTCTTCTATGCCAAGCGCTGCAAACACCTTCTGCTGCATATCCAGCCGATGGTTACGAATCGAACCGCCGCCGATTTCGCTGCCGTTGACGACCAGATCATATGCGCGTGACATCACATTGGCGGGATCAATGTCCACGTGTTCTGCATCCGCTTCTATCGGCGCCGTGAAAGGATGATGAAGCGCCATCCAGCGCTTAGCGTCTGGGTCGTATTCAAACATGGGAAAGTCAAC
>LXTK01000284.1 GCA_001643475.1 Proteobacteria bacterium SPGG2
TTGTGTTGGCGAGTAACAGAAGCGGTTTTCGATACAGCGTACCCGCTCCTGAGCTCGCCAGGTCCAGCATCGCGTCCGTGAGAAAGCTTCTTGATGCGAACAGAATAATTCGTGACGACTCGGGAGAGCGATCGATCACCCCTGAGATCGAAGAGTCGTTCCCGGCGTCGCCATCTGTGTCTTGGCTACTCGTCACGAGCGGCGACGGCTTGCCCTTGAAGTAGGACTCGAACTGTCCTTCGACTACGACAGCCAGCAGATTCCTACCCACCTGGTCGCCCGGCGGAAAGCCCAGATCGCCGTAGGTCTCGTAATTGGGCTCAACGACCATGTCATCGGTCGTCCACGCAAGTTCGGAACTCGTAAGCAGACGACGTATCTCGCGATTCGCGTTCTTCTCTTCATCCAGTGAGATCGGTGACGGCCAGGTCATAGTGATTTGATCGATGTTCTCGGTAAGGCCGCTGTCCTCATCCATTCCATCCTCACGGATATCATTGAATAACGGGTAGCTAGCCATACGCGTTTCTCGAAACACCATGTCGCCAACGCGGCGTTCCACAGGAATCGGAAACGACGAGTTTTGCGGATCGAGGACCAACCGCGTCTGCAGCTTGATTCCGTGATGGGTGAGCCAGTCGATCAACGCGGAGTCGTTCTGGCTAACGCTCAGCGCGTCTCGAATTTCGACATCGAACGGCGATGTGGCCACGACGACAGTCCCACCCTGCATCAGATACTGATCAATTGCGAAGAGCTGCTTGATGTCGAATCGGTCCGGCGATACCAGCAGGAGAATATCGGCGTCATCGGGGACGCGGCCGCCTCGCATGTTCGCGGCGCTGAGGTTGAACTCCTCCGCCAGCGTTGTTCGCGATCGTGCAGCCCGACAGGATGAAGCCCTCCGGCCGCCCGTGGCGATCCGTCAAGCTGCGACCGAACTGCTGACAGTACAATCCATAACTGTGAGTCGGTCGAGCCATTGAGCAGACTTCAATAGCGGGTAGATCGAWYCMTTCACCGAACAGATCGAYSWYRACGTAGATCACAAAAACGATGGTGACGGTCGCCCAAAACGCGGTGACGATATCGGGTCGAAACACCAGCACACAAACCGTGGCGATTATCCCAACCTTCGATAGCCAGATCATTTCATTACCCCCAATATCAACAAGCGGAGACTGCGCCTGGCCACGGGAACCTGTGCCTAAAACACCGGTGAGACCGTGGGCGACTTCCCTGGCGAAACAACGGGCCGGGTGCCCTCGGCAAATTCTAACTTTGGGCTCAGTCTTTGGGCAACGCTGAGTTTTGCTGGAAATCTGTTGAAGAGCCATGTTTTATCGATAGATATCAGCAATATAGCGAGGAGGGCAACCCTGTTTCTTCGCCGACGGCCGGTATCTTATAGCCGACGATAGTCAGTCTCATGCCCGGTCTCGGCCAGTAGGACCCACCAAAGGGGTGACCCGAGCGTATACTAAAGCGCCAACCACGCCGCAGCTCAACGCAGGGATTCCATATGAAGTGCTACGAGAACATCCTCGATTTAATCGGCAACACGCCGCTTGTGAAGTTGAATCGGTTGGCCGACGCCGGTATGGCGACCGTATACGCCAAAATGGAAAACCTTAATCCTTGCGGCTCGGTTAAGGATCGCATGGCCGTCAACATGGTTAACCGCGCAGAAGAGGCCGGATTACTGAAACCCGGATCCATCCTGGTGGAGAGCACCTCCGGCAATACCGGTCTTGGTCTTGCCATGATCGCGGCGGTGCGGGGTTACCGTTGTGTGTGCACCATGCCCGACAAGATGAGCAAAGAGAAGATCGATATGCTCAAGGCTTATGGGGCTGAGGTGATCATTACGCGGACGGATTTGCCGCATGATCATCCCGAGAGCTACGTCGAGATCGCTAAACGCATTGCACGAGAGCGGCCGGGTGGTTTCTACACTGATCAGTACTACAACATGAGCAACCCGGAGGCACACTATCTGACCACCGGTCCCGAGATTTGGGAGGACACCGACGGTGAGATCGACTGCCTCGTCGGGGGCATCGGTACCGGTGGCACCATATCGGGGGCCGGCAAGTATCTAAAAGAGAAGGCGGCCGAGGCCGGTCGTGAGATAAAGATCGTTTGTCCCGATCCGATGGGCAGTATCTATTACGACGAGTTCTATAAGGGCAAATCTGGAGAGCCAGACATCTATCGCGTTGAAGGTATCGGCCATGACTTCATGGTGGGTACGCTAGACTTTTCGGTTATCGATGAAGTGATGCAGATATCCGATCGCGATTCGTTTCTAACCGCCAGGCGCCTGGCGCGCGAAGAAGGCATATTCGTCGGTGGCTCTACGGGCACTGCCGTCTTTGGCGCCCTCAAGGTGGCAAAAGAACTGGGCCCAGGAAAGATGCTCGTTGTCATACTCGCCGACTCTGGCGACCGTTACTTGAGTAAATGTTTTGACGACGATTGGATGAAAGACATGGGCTTTCTCGGGCTCGAGCAACGCCTGGGAACCGTCCGAGAAGTCATTAATCTCAAGGGTGGTAATGTGGAGTTCGCACTACCCGATGAGACCTTGGGTCATGTTGCCAGTCGGATGGCGGAACTCGGTATCTCGCAAATGCCAGTAAAGAGTAACGGTGAGGGCCGTCTCATGATGATCCATGAACTAGACCTACTGCAGAGCCTGGTAAGCGGTAAGTGCACCCCCGACGGTACGGTCGACGAGGCGGCCAAGGAGCTTGAAGGTGAAGTAAGCATGGACGACCCGCTTACTAAGGTCCAATCCGTATTTGACGCTAACAATGTAGCTATCGTGATGGATGAGGGTAAAGTCGTCGGTGTGATTAGCAAGATCGATGTTGTCGAATTTCTCACTGCTCGGCGCTGATTCAAATGAAGGAACACTACTATCTCGATAATGCTGCCACCAGCTGGCCTAAGCCAGAGCCGGTGTACACGACTATGGATAAATTCTTCCGCAGTTATGGCGTGAACCCAGGGCGCGGTGACCACGAGATGGCGGTGGAAGCGGAGAACATGGTTAGCGAAACGCGCCGCATGTTGGCCGCATTCTTCAATTTCGGGGGTGATCCCAACCGTGTTGTGTTCACGCAAAATGCAACCGATTCACTAAACATTGGCCTGTACGGCCTGTTAAACGAAGGTGACCATGTGGTGACCACGCGGCTTGAACACAACTCCGTGTTGCGACCGCTGAATCATCTGCAACGCGACCATGGTGTCGATGTCACTTTTGTCGCCCGCGACGCCCAAGGATACGTTGATCCAGAGGATATCGGTCGCGCGATAACGCCAAAGACCAAAGTAGTTGTCGTCAATCACGCGTCCAATGTACTCGGCTCTGTACAAGACCTCGAGGCAATCGGTAAGTTTTCGCGTGAAACGGGAAGTGTGTTTGTGGTCGACACCTGTCAGAGCGCCGGCGTGTTGCCCATAGACATGGATGACCTCGGCATCGACGTGCTCACATTTACCGGGCACAAAGGGCTGTTGGGACCGATGGGGATCGGTGGCATGATCGTGGCTGAAGGTATCGAGGTGCGCCCGGCACGTGTCGGTGGAACCGGAGTCGATTCAGTGTCACCATTTCATCCCGATGCCTATCCTTATCATCTGGAGGCGGGCACGGTGTCGGTGCCAGGCATCGCCGGTTTGAACGCGGCCCAGAAATGGTTCGCGGAACTAGGTAGACAGTTGCTGGGTAGCGCTGCCGGCAATGTCTCGCATACGCAGGCGTGCCGGGCGGCATTAGGGCACGTGCACGCGGTAGAACGTGCCCACACAGAACGGCTGGAGTCGGCATTTCGTGATCTCGAGGGCGTTACGGTATACGGTCCGAACGGCGCCCGGTATCGAGTGGCGACACTGTCGATGAATATCGACGCCATGCCGGCCGATCAGGTGGGTGCGATGCTAGATGCCGACTATCATGTGTGCGTGAGGACCGGTGTCCACTGTGCGCCACTGGCGCACAAAGACGAAAACACCGTCGATAAGAAGGGGACCGTGCGTTTCTCACCCGGGTACTTCACCGACGACGAGGATATCGATCAAGCCATTGCCGGTGTCACCGAACTAGTAACAGGCTGATAGGTCTCGCTGTTCTTGGCAACGCGCTCGCCAAGTCTTTGCCCACTACATTCATTGTCGCTCGACCAAATCGATATTTTTTGCCGGCCATTCCCGGTAGAAAGATTACATGCCAACCGGACTTCTGTTATAACCTTTTGCGATAACTAACCAGGAGCACAGCGTGAAATTCGATACCAAAGTCGTACGAGCCGGAATTACGCCGGACCCTACCACTGGGTCTATCTTGCCGCCTATTTACGAAACCGCCACCTACGTCCTCGAGGAAGTTGGTAAGGATAAAGGCTTCGACTACACGCGCTCGTCTAATCCCACGCGCCAAGTGCTCGAAGAGAATCTCGCCGCCATCGAGGGCGGTAAGTACGCTATATGTTTTG
>LXTK01000221.1 GCA_001643475.1 Proteobacteria bacterium SPGG2
GATTGATCGATCTGGGCGAGTGGATGAATGAGAATAATAAAATTGCTTCCGAAGAAACGGACTTGTTCACATCGACTTTCGACGATGATGAAATCCGTCATTAAAAATTAGTCGTAGGATGGGCAAAGGCGTTGGCGGAGATAGTGGCGCACCTACAAGGCCGGCGCAGTGCGCGACTAGATGCGACTGAACCAACCGGCCTTCTTACCCATCACCTCCAGCATGATGTTGATTGCTGGCGGTTCCTCGAGGCATTTCTTGGCCGTATGCGCGAGCATCCTGCCGTACGTTGGGTCGATGCGCGCGAGGCGATGTGGGCGGCATGACCTATAGCTACCCGCTCAACCGTCTTGCTGGCGACTATGTCCGGGCCGGGGCCGGGTTGCTGCTTACCGCTATGCCGTTGCTGCTGTCGCCGTTGCCGCCGTTGCCGTTCACAATCCTGCTATTGTTGACGGCGCTGTTCGTCGGTTACGGCGTGCACACTGCCTTTTGTCATCGTCGGCGTATAAACGTTAACGAAGATCAGATTTTCACTCAGCCTGACGGGGTTTGTTTGAACTGGCGAGATCTCAGGGAAGTGAAGCTGGAGTATTACTCCACGCGCAAGGAATCAACCGCCGGTTGGATGCAGATGACACTTAGGGGTGGAAACAAGCGACTGCGAATCGACTCCCGACTCGACGGGTTCCAGGATATTGTACGCTATGCCGCGACCAGCGCCCATGCCAACGACTTGTTCCTAAGCCAGACAACGGCGGCTAACCTCGCGGCCCTCGGTATCGACGTAGATGGCACGACCAAGGCCCCGACGGAGCATTCTGATGGCTAATCCTCTGCTCGCAGTGCGTGATCTCAAGGTCGAGTTCGCATTACACGAACAGGGGATCGTGCGCGCGGTGGATGGTGTTTCTTTTACTATTCGTCAAGGGTCCACCGCGGCATTGGTCGGCGAGTCGGGTTCGGGGAAGTCGGTCATAGCCCAAGCAATCATGGGCATACTGCCAAAGGCAGCGCGTATCACCGGGGGTGAGATTCTCTTCTACGACCCCGAGCCGCAAGCCACTGGCGACCACACTCCGTTGGACATCGCAAGATTAGATCCTGATGGCTCGCGCATGCGCGCCATCCGCGGTGGGCGTATCTCCATCATCTTTCAGGAACCGATGACCTCACTTTCACCATTGCATACGGTCGGCGATCAGGTGGTGGAGACGATTCGGTTGCATCGCGACGTAAGCAAGGTGGAGGCGCGGGAGCTCGCGCAGGAAATGCTGGACATGGTCCGATTCCCAGATCCACGTCGGGCGTTAGACACCTATCCGTTCGAGTTGTCAGGAGGTTTGCGGCAACGGGCAATGATTTCAATGGCGCTCGTATGTCGCCCGGCGTTGCTGATTGCCGATGAGCCTACCACCGCATTGGATGTCACGATACAGGCGCAGATATTGAAGCTCGTCAAGGATCTGCAAGGCCAACTCGGCATGACAGTATTGCTTATCACCCACGATCTTGGTGTGGTCGCGAACATGGCCGAAGACGTTATCGTCATCTACCACGGCAACGTCATGGAACGCGGGAGTTTGAACGACATTTTCTCCGACCCGCAACACCCTTATTTGAAAGCGCTCATGCTTGCGGTGCCTCGGATGGGGATGGCCGACGGTGAGCGCCTGACCCCGATTCGGGATTCCACTCACGTCGGTGGTTACCTCGCCGAGCGTGCCGCATGGCCGGCGGACGCCGACGACAATGGGCCGCTGTTGCGGGTGCAACACCTAAGCAAGTGTTTCGGGATCCGTAAGGGCTCATTTCTTGGAGTTAAAGATGCGCCTGTTGTGCAGGCGCTCGACGACGTCAGTTTTGATATCGAACACGGCGAGTGTCTTGGCCTGGTTGGTGAAAGCGGTTGTGGTAAGACCACCCTAAGTAAAATCATCATGCGTGCGATAGATCCGGACGCGGGCGAGGTTCATTACAATGACCGCGGAGTTCAGCGATCGCTACTGGCGCTTAGCGATAAGGATTTGATCGCGTTTCGTCGCAAAATTCAGTTCATATTCCAAGATCCGTTCGGTTCATTGAACCCGCGCATGACGATTTATAACATCATCAACGAGCCGCTAGTCATTCACGGGATCGGTGACCGCGATCAGCGCATGGAGATCGTTAAGGAACTGATGCAACACGTTGGTCTGGATCCGCGTTTTTTGTCTAGATATCCCCACAGTTTTTCGGGCGGACAGCGTCAACGCATTGGCATCGCTCGTGCTCTGGCGCTCAATCCTGATCTGCTGATCTGCGATGAACCCGTATCGGCGCTCGATGTCTCCGTACAAGCGCAGATTCTCAACCTGCTGAAGGATCTGCAGGCGGAGCTCGGGCTAACCTATCTGTTCATTTCACACAACCTGGCGGTCGTGGATTATATGGCGGACCGTATCGCAGTAATGTGTGCCGGCCACCTGGTGGAAATCGCACCTCGTGAGACGCTGTTCGACAACCCGATACACCCCTACACCAAGGCGCTGCTTGCGGCCGTGCTCCGCCCCGACCTCAACCACAGGCTTGATTTCAGTGCCTTGATGGAGGGTAAGGTGTCTGACCCGAGGGCATGGCCCGATCCCTTTGGTGCTAACGGGACCGAACGACCAGACCTTTTGGACTTGGGTGGGGCCCATTTTGTGCGCGCGCACAGATCGTTGTTGGCGCAGGCGCCAGCTTGATATTCGCGAATTAACAGGTTTGACCCCGGCTCTCAACGTTAGACACCAACTTCGGAGATTGCGAGTGCCTCAGTTGACAGCCAGCAGTCAGGCATCGGCGAAAGCAGGTCGGTGAAACACAATGTTTAGCTTTTTTGTTCGTCGGCTGCTTGTGTTGATTCCCACTCTGTTGGTAATCAGCATTTTGATCTTCGGGATTATCCAGCTACCGGAGGGTGATTATCTCACTAGCTATATTGCAGAACTCGAAAGCCAGGGAGAGAAGGTCAGCAAAGACCAAATTGCCTTTCTACGCCAACAGTACAGCCTCGATAAGCCCTTTATCACGCAGTATTTCACATGGCTTACCGGCATGCTGCGGGGTGACTTCGGTTATTCCTTCGAATACCGTATCCCCGTTTCCGAGGTGGTAGGCGATCGGTTGTTCTTATCGTTCCTGCTCTCTTTTTCCACGATTCTGTTTACCTGGGTTGTTGCGTTTCCAATCGGGATCTACTCGGCGACGCATCAATACAGCTGGGGCGATCACGGGCTCACATTCCTGGGTTTTCTGGGTCTTGCGACTCCCAACTTTCTGCTGGCGCTGGTATTGCTTTACGTCGCCAATGTGGTCTTCGGCACATCAGTCGGTGGCCTGATGGCCCCGGTCTACATTGACCAGCCGATGAGTTGGGGCAAGTTTTTGTCCGTGCTTGAACACCTGTGGATACCGGTCGTGGTCATCGGGACCTCAGGTACCGCCGGCATGATCCGGCGCTTGCGCGCAAACCTGCTCGATGAATTGCACAAGCAGTACGTGATAACAGGGCGTGCCAAAGGGCTTCCGCCATTCAGACTGCTGATGAAATATCCGTTGCGCATGGCGCTTAATCCGTTCATCGCCGACATCGGCAGCTTGCTGCCCGAGGTCGTGTCGGGGGCGGCTATCGTGTCTATTGTCCTGTCGCTTCCTACCACGGGACCGATGCTGCTGGCTGCCCTGCAAAGTCAGGATATGTATCTCGCCGGTTCGTTTCTCATGTTCCTCTCCCTGTTAACCGTCGTCGGCATGTTCTTATCCGACCTGGCATTAGCGGCACTCGACCCAAGGATCCGCCTGCACGGGGGGTTACGTCGGTGAGCGATCATACGCATGGGCGCGGCGGTGCTGCGACGGAGCATTTTGTGTCGACGGCACCGTTCGATCCGTACACCATCGACGAGCTGACCGCCGAACAGGAGCGCTATCACATGGCATCGCAGTGGCGCATGATGTGGTGGCGCCTTAAGCGGCATCGGCTCGCGGTGGTATCCGGCGCTATCTTATTAGTGTTTTATCTATCTATTGTGGTGAGCGAGATGCTCGCTCCTTATCACCTACACACGCGCCACACCGATTTCATCTACGCCCCGCCACAGGAGCTCCACTTGTTTCACGAGGGGCGATTCATTGGTCCTTTTGTTTACGGGTTCAATTACCGAATCAATATTGAGAATCTGCAGCGCGAGTACACCGAGGATACAAATTCCGTACACCGTCTGCGATTCTTCTGTCATGGCGATGAGTACAAGTTTTGGGGTCTGATGCAAGCAAGCTTCCATCTAGTCTGCTCGGCGCCGACGGGAACGCTGTTTCTCCTGGGCACTGACCGATTGGGTCGGGATGTACTCTCGAGGATCATCTATGGCGCGCGCATATCGCTGACGGTGGGCCTGGTCGGGGTTACCATCAGCTTCCTGCTTGGCCTCACCCTTGGTGGCTTGGCGGGTTATTACGGGGGGTGGGTGGATAACGTTGTACAGCGAGTGATCGAGATCATCCGTTCCTTCCCGGCGCTGCCGTTGTGGATGGCGTTGTCGGCGGCGCTGCCCGTGACTTGGAGCCCGGTTGCGGTATTTCTCGGAATCACTGTGATCCTTGGTTTGATTGACTGGACCGGGCTTGCGCGGGCGGTACGGTCTAAGCTCCTGGCCCTGCGCGAAGAGGACTTCTGCACCGCTGCGGTGCTATTAGGTGCCCGTCCATCCCGCGTGATCGGTCGCCATTTAATGCCGAATTTTATGAGTCACCTCATTGCCTCCGCAACCCTATCTATCCCGGCGATGATTCTGGGGGAAACGGCGCTCAGTTTCCTCGGACTGGGGCTGCGCCCGCCGATTACCAGCTGGGGGGTGTTGCTGACAGAGGCCCAAAACATCAACGCGGTCGCGCTTTATCCGTGGCTCATGTTGCCCGTCATCCCTGTGATTGTGCTGGTTCTCGCCTTTAATTTTTTGGGCGACGGCCTAAGGGACGCGGCGGATCCGTATAAGGCGGGATGAAAGGCTCGCCGCCGTCAACGCGCGGCCCCGGGCTTCCGCCTTACTCCGCCTGCGGTCGGGCGGGACATCCATGTCCTCGCCCCCTGCGGGGACTAGTTTGAAGCGCACACGGGGGCTTCGGCCGCCGCCTCCAGCGACACCGGCGAGCATATGAGGTGTGGCTTCAACCTGCGCGGTACATAAAGTACCGTCCAGGTGCCACGTCATCGGGTAAGGACATACGAGTTGAACGCTCAAACGTTACATCCTGGTCGGCGACGACGAGGCCGCCGGGCTGCATCAGGTTTGGCAACTGTGAAGCGATAAAGGCAGCAAGCCGGGTGTTGGGCCCCTTCTGGCCCGAACCCATGTCAGAGTGGACGAGGATGACGCGATGACCGAAGCGTCTGACCGCCGCAGGCAGAGTGTCGCGGATGTCGCCCAGAATAAGGTGCTTGCGATCGAGTACGCCCTTGGGTAAAGGTCTCAGTCGCTGGTCGAAGACGAAAAACTCACGCCTAGGAAACAGACGCCGCAAGTGATCATAGGTACGGGCGTTGCCTAGGCCTAGCTCTAATACTGGACCGTCAAGGCTATCGACGAGCTCGGCGGCCAGGTTCAGGCAACTGTGTTGTGCTTCCATGCGATCTATAAAACTGTCAACACGACTGGTTTCTGGCACTACCGCTGTGTCTGCTGGTGTTTCGATCTGCATGGCGTGCGGCAATTGCCACAAGAAGTAACGACCTGATTCCACACCCGGCGGCAAAGGAAGGCGTTCAGCCTCGGCGAAGGAGATGTCCTGGTCGGAGACGACAAGGGCGCCGGGTGCCAGCAGGGGTGGCAAAGCGCGGGCGAGTGAACGAGCGGTAGTGGCGGTCGCTTCTTCATCGGCCGAACCGAAATCAGCATGCGCCAGCACCGCTACAGGGCCAAGGCGCACGAGGGCGAGACCCAGTGCCTCCCGAAAATCTCCCTGGAAAAGATGGTCCCAACCTGGAATGCAATCTGGATGCGCGGCGACCTCCCGCTCGAACACAAAAATCTCGCGGCCCAGACCCTCCATTGTCAAAAGCTGGCGTAGGTGATCGTAGGTACGCCCGTTACCCAGACCCAATTCGAGGATCGGACCAGACATAGCGTGGGTCAACGCCACTGCATGGTTAAGGCAGGCGCGTTGCGCCTTGACGCGGCGAATTTTACTGTCAAGCAGACTCATCGCAGTTCTCTGTCAGGCAAATCGAACAAGTCCCCATCGCAGATCTTGCATTTTGCAATACGATCGGTTTCCATCCAACATCTTTAGACGGCTTCTTTGAAGCTAGGGCGATTGTATTGAGGGCATCCTAACTACTGAAACCTTGATACGGACCGATATCCGGTAAAGTGTCATGTTGCCAATTTCCATTTATCGCTTGGTTTATCGCCTGTCACCAGCGTTTGTACGCGCTCGTCTCAAGGACCTGACTCCATTCGGTGTGAATCGTTTTCCTTTAATACTGCCCGATGGCCAAACCCTTATGTTTGATCATTTGGAATGTTCCAAGATTCTAAGACGATTTGCGTGGAAGCGTATTTATGGGTACGAACCCCATACGATACGCTTGTTTCAAGCGTTGGCTAAACGGGCATTCGGCGTACTGGATATTGGCGCCTATTTCGGTCTATATGCCCTCATTGCAGCGAAGGCCAATCCTAAGGCCATCGTTCATGCTTTTGAGCCTGTGTCGCAAAATCTTGAACTGTTGCGGCACTTTCTTGAGCTCAACCACTGCACCCACGTGTTCGTTCATCCCTTTGCCATCGCCCGCGAATCAGGCAATACAACCCTTTATATTCCCGGTCAGCGCAAAAGTGCCTTACCTCCGACGGGATCGCTTAAAAACTGTTTTCTGCCCGGCGAAAAATTTGCCGGCCTTAGTGCGCAAACAGTGCAGGTGCGAACCAGACCACTGGATTCAATGATCCAGGATGAGTTTCTCAGACACATCGACCTTGTGAAGATCGATACCGAAGAGACCGAGTATGACGTCATTTTAAGCGGAGCAAAAATGTTTCGGCGTTATCGACCGGATATCGTTATGGAAGTCATTTTCCGCAACCCGCACGTGGCTGATGCGCTCGCCTTGTTGCGTGAGTTTGGCTATCGATTCTTTCATATCAATCCGTCTGGGCTATCTTGTTTTGACGAGTGTCATCCTAGCAGAGGTAAGCAAGCCGCTGCGACTGAAGATCTTATTTATTGCGAGATTTTCTGTACGTGTCACGCTGATTCAGACCTGCCTGCGTATTAGCAAGCTTTGCTTGATTGTCGTGCGGAGGAAAGCGCGTACGGGAAAGTAGATCTGCGCTTTGCGGGCGAAAAATCAGGTCCGGTTCGCATGTGACAAGGGGAATTGCAGTCTGTGGACCACGGTGTGCCCCCTGCGTACAATACTAGAATAGAATCCTCGGTCTGATGTAATCCTCCCCACTTTGCTCGGGGGGCCTCGAAAAACATCTATACGCTTATCGACGGATTGAACCGCGGTGATTGCTATGACGAGTAACAAGCTGTACCTGTGGCTTTGGCTGTTAGCTGTCGTCCCTGCGGCGGCTTCGCAGTCGGCAA
Organism: Proteobacteria bacterium SPGG2; assembly: GCA_001643475.1. Lineage (GTDB taxonomy): Bacteria > Pseudomonadota > Gammaproteobacteria > Acidiferrobacterales > SPGG2 > SPGG2. The sequence goes on from LXTK01000221.1 coordinate 7,618, forward strand.
CATGGATCGAACCGCCAATGCTCGCAGACCGAGTAGCCAGGGGAGAGCTGCCACCGCTGGTAGAGCGGCTGCCGACGCATCCAAGCGTGGTATCGTTCAATGCGCCGGGTGGGTTGCCGGGGGAGTACGGCGGCGATCTTCGTCTGCTGATGGGCAGGGCCAAGGATGTGCGCCTGATGGTGGTTTACGGTTATGCGCGGTTGGTGGGATACGACCGGAACTACCGACTGACCCCGGATATCCTCGAGGACGTGGATGTCAAGGAGGGTCGATCATTTACGCTGCGACTGCGCAAGGGTCATCGCTGGTCGGATGGCCACCCGTTTACCTCGGAGGATTTCCGCTACTACTGGGAAGACATCGTCAACAACGAGGAGCTGGCGCCGTTTGGGCCGCCGAGCGTACTGTTGGTGGGCGGGGTGCGCCCTAAATTCGAGCTCATCGACGAGATCACAGTCCGTTATACGTGGTCGAAGCCCAACCCCTTTTTCCTGCCGGCGCTGGCAGGCGCTCGACCGGAGACAATCTACGCGCCAGCCCATTACCTAAAGGACTTCCATGCGCGTTACACGGACGTCAAGAAGCTCGAAGCCATGGCTAAGGCTGCGAGTCAACGGAACTGGGTGTCGGTGCATATATCGCGCTTCAGTCCGTACAAGAACCTCAACCCGGATCTCCCCAGCCTTCAGCCCTGGGTGAACACCACGCCTATACCCTCGCAGCGGTTCGTGTTTTTGCGCAATCCCTACTACCACCGAGTCGATGAGAATGGCAAACAGCTGCCTTACATCGACCGCGTGATTATGAACATCGCCGACGGCAAGCTGATACCGGCCAAAACAGGCGCGGGAGAAAGCGACCTGCAGGCCCGTCACCTCAACTTTAGTGACTACACATTTCTCAAGAACAGCGAAAAACGCACGCAGAACAGGGTCCACTTCTGGGACACGACCAAGGGCGCGCACATGGCGTTGTTCCCCAACCTGAATGTGGGGGATCCCGTCTGGCGAAACCTGGTTCGTGACGTTCGATTCCGGCGGGCGCTGTCTCTTGCCATTGACCGCGACGAAATCAACCAGGTGCTTTATCTTGGGTACGCCAAGGAAGGGAACGACACCGTGTTTGCATCCAGCCCCCTGTACAAACCGGAATACCAGACTGCCTGGGCCCAGTTTGACCTTAAGAAGGCCAACGCATTGCTCGACGAGCTGGGATTGACCCAGCGAAACGACCAGGGCATCCGCCTGCTTCCGGACGGTCGACCGATGACGATCATCGTCGAGACGGCGGGCGAGGATGCGCAACAAGTCGACATACTAGAACTCATTACCGACACATGGCATAAGGCTGGTATCAAGTTGCTCACTAAGCCGCTGCAGCGCGAGCTGTTCCGCAACCGCATCTATTCCGGCACGACCCTGGTTTCAGTATGGGGCGGACTGGAAAATGGCTTGTCAACTGCTGACATGAGCCCACGCGAGCTTGCCCCCACCGCTCAGGATCAGCTGCAATGGCCGAAGTGGGGCCAATTCTACGAGACTAGCGGCGACGCAGGAGAGCCAGTGGATCTGCTGGAGGCCAAGGAATTGTTACGTCTAAACGAGGAGTGGGTGGCGGCGGCCGATAGCAAGAGGCGGGAGGAGATCTGGCACCGTATGCTTGAGATACGTGCCAACCAAACTTTTACCATTGGTATTG
>LXTK01000278.1 GCA_001643475.1 Proteobacteria bacterium SPGG2
GCCCGTGTCCACCAGATCGACCGTATCAAGGCCGGGCTAGCGACGTTACGGCAGGTGGAAGACCAGATCACTAAGCGAACCCGGCAACTTGAGGCCTTACGGACAGCCCAAGTAGAGCAAAAGCGAGCACTGGAGGCCTCGCGCACTCGTCGCGCACAGTTGCTGGCCGGCCTGAATCGTCAGGCGCGCGACCAAACCGAAGACATCGCGCGACTGCGTCGCGATGAACGTAGACTGGAACGCCTTCTCGAGCAGCTGCAGGATTATTTGACCGACACTCCACTCGTACCGGCGCTAAAGGCGCGTTTCCGGGAAAATAAGGGCAAACTCCCGTTACCGGCCAAGGGTAAGATCCTAGCCCGCTTCGGCACCCCCAAACCATTCGGCAAATTGCGCTGGAAAGGGGTGTTTTTGGCGGGGCGTGTAGGCCAAGATGTCATATCTGTGGCCCATGGCCGGGTGGCGTTCGCCGACTGGCTGCGTGGATTTGGACTACTCTTGATCTTGGAGCATGGTGACGGATACATGACCCTATATGCGCACAATCAGAGCCTGTATGCCCAAGTTGGAGACTGGGTGCAGGCTGGCCAGGTAGTCGCCAGCATGGGAAATACCGGCGATGCGCCGCAGGCTGGCGTATACTTTGAGATCCGACAAAAGGGTCAGCCACGCGACCCGCTGGAGTGGTGTCGTGTACAGTAGGCATAAACCGGCTAATCGACATCAAAGCCCACGTTCAGCAGAACATAGTAGAGAAACAGTAATGAAATATCTAACGCGCTATACCCTGATCCTGCTACTGGGGGTATTCATTGGTGCGGGAATCACCCTAGAGAGGGTTGTTCTTGCTGAACGACATAATTCTGGTTCAGGCGCACTGCCACTTGAAGAATTGCGGGTATTCACGGAAGTGTACAGCAAGATCAAGTCTGACTATGTCGAGGATGTTGATGACAAGAAGCTACTCGAAGATGCCATTACCGGCATGCTGGCCGGGCTTGATCCACACTCGAGCTACCTAGACCCGCAGGGCTTCAAAGAGGTGCGTATCGGCACCGAGGGCCAGTTCGGCGGACTCGGCATCGAAGTCACCATGGAGAACGGCTTCGTCAAAGTCATCTCGCCAATTGAGGATACGCCCGCTGCACGCGCCGGAGTCAAACCTGGAGACTTAATCATTCGCTTGGACGACAAGGCGATCAAGGGCCTCACGTTGGGTGAGGCGGTAAAGCTCATGCGTGGCAAACCCGGCTCCGTCATTACCCTGACCATTGTTCGCGAGGGTGAAGCTAAGCCGCTAAAGGTGGACATCACACGTGCGATCATCAAGATCCAGAGTGTTAAGAGCCGAATACTGGAACCGGGCTACGGCTATTTACGGATTACACAGTTTCAGGCGAACACCACGCAGAATCTAAAGACAGCGTTGCGAAAACTGGAGGCGGAAAACGAAGGCAAGCTCAAAGGCATGGTATTAGATTTGCGCAATAACCCGGGTGGCGTACTCAACGCCGCAGTCGGGGTTAGCGACGTATTTCTCAGCGATGGGTTGATCGTCTACACGGAAGGACGTGTCAGCGACTCGAAGCTGAAGTTCTCCGCCACTAGCAGTGAAGCGATCAAAGGGGCGCCGCTAGTAGTATTGGTAAACGGTGGTTCGGCATCGGCATCGGAAATCGTCGCCGGTGCTTTACAGGATCACGGTCGGGCCATCATCATGGGCACTAAGACCTTTGGCAAGGGTTCCGTGCAGACCATTATGCCGATGAGCAACGGCGGCGCCCTCAAGTTGACGACAGCCCGTTATTACACCCCGAGCGGAAGGTCTATCCAAGCCACCGGCATCGACCCGGACATCATCACCGAAGATGTAAAGGTAACCAAGAACAAACAAGATGAAAATCGCTTGAAAGAAGTCGATCTCAGCGGTCACCTCCCAGGCAGCGACGAAGTGAAGTCGACCGACAAAAAAGGTAAGGAAAAGACCGCCGAGAAGAAATCGATTGCTGACGACTTCCAGCTCAACGAAGCGCTCACCCTACTGAAAGGCATAAATATCTACACAAAGAAAGATAGCTAATGCTCAAGGCGGCCTTGTGGCTGGCCGCTTTGCCGCTGCTAGCCCCAGCCTCCGGCCTGCATTCTGTGGCGGACTCGAACGCCGAACCCATTGCATCGGTGGGTATCATTATCGATGACCTCGGTAACAGCCTGCGATATGGCAAACGCGCCATCCAGTTACCCGGTGCCGTCGCCTGCGCCATCCTGCCACATACACGCTATTCTGAATCCTTGGCCGAACTCACACGTGCCCATAACAAAGAGGTGGTTCTGCACTTGCCGATGGAGTCCACCGGCAGCGATGAACCCGGGCCAGGTAATCTCGACTCACACATGCCGGCGCTCGAGGTGGCGATGACCTTGGCCTATGACCTGCAGACAGTGCCGCATGCTGTTGCTGTCAGTAATCACATGGGCAGTCTACTCACACAGCAGCGCGAACCTATGCGCTTGCTAATGAAGGCAATAGCGGATCGTGGCGACCTTTTTTTCGTGGACTCACGGACCACCGCCGATAGTGCCGCCGGAAATATCGCCCAGGAACTGGGTCTACCCCACCTTGTGCGCAATATATTTCTAGATAACGTGCGGGAAATCGAAGCCATAAATCGCCAATTTGATAAGCTTGTGGCGCTTGCCCGTGACCGCGGTACCGCACTCGCGATTGGTCATCCTTATCCGGAAACCCTGGAAGTCTTGGAACGCCGCTTGCCGGACCTCGCTAGCAGCGGTGTCGAACTTGTATCGTTGAGTAAGTTGCTCGAGATCAAGTCCGACGCTGCAGTTCAATAAAGAGCGATATACTGCAATTGAGACCCCTAACTTATCGCTATCGGTTTGTTGCGCGATGCGCAACAAGCTACACTTAGTTGGGTGATCGAGTCGTTCCGGCACAATGGACTGCGGCGTTTCTTCGAAAGCGGCAAGACTACTGGCATACAGGCCAGGCATGCCAAGCGGCTCAGGTTACAACTGGCAGCCTTGGATACAGCTCAATCTATCGATGATATGAGCATTCCAGGGTACCGGTTACATCCGTTGAAAGGAAAGGCTAAGGGGCGTTGGTCGATTTGGGTCAGCGGCAATTGGCGCCTGACCTTCGAGTTCGACGGCGGCGATGTGCATGTTTTGGACTACGAGGACTACCACTAAAGGAAACGAGCATCATAGGAGACCGCCATGCGCATGCTAAAACCACCACATCCGGGAAGCTTCATCCGAAGCGAAGTCATCGAGCCGCATGGTCTCAGCGTCACCGCCGCGGCCCAGGTCCTGGGCGTGACGCGTCCGGCGCTGTCCAACCTGCTCAATGCCCGCGCCTC